>NZ_JAYKGW010000235.1:0-60316 GCF_035285525.1 Okeania sp.
AAGGAGGGCAAGGAGGGCAAGGAGGGCAAGGAGGGCAAGGAGGGCAAGGAGGGCAAGGAGGGCAAGGAGGGCAAGGAGGGCAAGGAGGGCAAGGGAGAAAAAAAGCTAATGCAGAGTTTTAGGCGTGTTAGTCTACTACATGAACTTTTTGAGGGTTATAGTTATAGATATTTGTGATGTAACGTAGCTCAACCAATTAACCAATTTTCTGGACTATTAATCATTTTAACTAATCCGCTCAAAACTTGATTATATGTATGAAATAATTCTCTTCCTTGTTCTATAGACATATAACCACATTTAACAGCAAACTTCAGCCAAACTTGGCTTTCTGCGCTTTCTGCTTCACAATCACTTAATTTAGCTACAAATGCTGCTTTATATCTTCTCTTTCTCCAAGCTTCTGCAAAATTTGCACAAACTGAGCGAGAAGAACGACGAATTTGATCTGTTAAAGAATATCTCTCTTCCACAGGAAACTTTTTTGATACCTCAAAAATTGTCATAGCTGCACCAAATGCTTTTCGATAAATAACTAAATCTTCGTGAGTTGTAATTTTCTTTGTTTCTGCTCCCTTATCCACTTTCCCTCCAGTTGTTAAGTTTTACCATCTTAATCCACTTTATCTCCCTTATCCCCCTTGTTCTCCCTGTCTCCCTTGTTCTCCCTGTCTCCCTTGTTCTCCCTGTCTCCCTTGTCCTCCTCATCCTCCTCATCCTCCTCATCCTCCTTGTCCTCCCTGTCTCCCTTGTCCTCCTTGTCTTCCCTTGTCCTCCTTGTCCTCCTTGTCTTCCCTTGTCCTCCTTGTCCTCCCTGTCTCCCTTGTCCTCCCTGTCTCCCTTGTCCTCCCTGTCTCCCTTGTCCTCCTTGTTCTCCCTGTCTCCCTTGTCCTCCTTGTCCCCCTTGTCCTCCCTGTCTCCCTTGTCCTCCTTGTCCTCCTTGTCCTCCCTGTCTCCCTTGTCCTCCTTGTCCCCCTTGTCCTCCCTGTCTCCCTAATTCAAAATAGAACCTCCCATCATTTTCTCATATCGCAACTCTAACTCCCTCTTCAACAAAGGTAAACTATGCAAAGTTTCATCTTTCTCCATCACCCGAAAAGCAGCACCCCGCGCCAACTCCAAAACCTCCTGATCTTCGACCAAACTCGCTAAAGCAAAATCGGGCAACCCCGACTGTTTCGTTCCCAAAACCTGCCCAGGACCACGCAAACGCATATCCATCTCGGCAATAAAAAATCCATCTTGAGACTGCTCCAAAACACTCAATCTTTCCACAGCATCGGTGGAACCTGCACCTCTCATTAATAAACAATAAGACTTATGAATACCACGCCCTACTCTTCCCCGCAACTGGTGTAACTGAGATAAACCAAATCTTTCGGCATTTTCAATTAACATTACCGTCGCATTCGGAACATCTACCCCCACTTCCACCACAGTTGTAGATACTAATATCTGAGTTTCATTATTCCGAAATGTACTAATAGTTTGCTCTTTTTCGGCACTACTCATTCTGCCATGAAGTAAACCTATTTGAAACTCTGGAAAAACTTTTTCTGCTAATTTTTGATGTTCTTCTACCGCAGATTTAACATCCAATTTTTCGGACTCTTCAACTAAGGGTAAAACGATATAAACTTGTCTACCTTGAACAATTTCTCGGCGGATTAAATCATAAGCTTTTTTACGTTGTCTGCCAGTTAAAGTTGTAGTTTGAATTGGTTGTCTTCCTGGTGGAAGTTCGTCTATTTGACTAACATCTAAATCTCCATGTAATGTCAAAGCTAATGTTCTAGGAATGGGAGTTGCTGTCATAGCTAAAAAGTGAGGAGATTCACCTTTTTGTTGTAATTTTGCTCTTTGTTGCACCCCAAATCTGTGTTGTTCATCTATTACTACTAAACCTAATTTATGAAAATTTACTGCATCTTGAATTAGAGCATGAGTACCGACTAAAACAGGCAATTCTCCAGTCTCCAGTTGAGCATGAATTTCTCGACGCTTTGCTATTTTTGTGGAACCAGTTAATAATTCCACAGGCAAATGTAAGAGATTAAACCAACTAACTAATTTCCGATAATGTTGTTCTGCTAATACTTCTGTCGGTGCCATTAAAGCAGCTTGATAACCAACTTGAATAGCTGCTAACATAGCTACAACTGCTACTACTGTTTTTCCAGCTCCCACATCTCCCTGTACTAATCTTTTCATTGGTTCGGGTTTTTGTAAGTCGTTAATAATTTCATTAACTACTCTATTTTGAGCATTAGTTAATTGAAATGGTAGTAGTTCATAGAATTTATTAATCAGTTCTCCAGTCACAGGTAAAGCTATTCCTATTTCTGTAGTTTTTTGCATTTGCCGACGTTTTAATAAACCTAATTGTAAGTAGAAAAATTCATCAAAAACTAACCGCCGACGAGCTGCTGCTAAACAATCTCTATCTATAGGAAAATGAATATTTTTAACAGCATTTTTTAAGTCTATTAATTGATATTGATTCAGAAAACTTTCGGGCAATGTTTCTGACAAATTTTCTGCTGCTGGTAAAACAGCAACCATTGCTTTTCTGACAACATCCGCTCCGACTCCATCCGTTAAAGGATAAACTGGTACTAAACGACCAATTTTCATAGATTCAATTTGACCACCTTCACTATCAAGAACTTCAATTTCTGGATTATCTAAATTCTTCCCATATTTGTTTTCTTTTACTAAACCTGAAGCAGCAACAGTTGCACCGACTGGATAGAATTTTTTTTGCATCATTTGCCAACCTTTATTACTAAATCTAGGTCCGGCAAAAAAGCGACTAATTTTAATTTGCCCTGTGGCATCGGTAATAGTAAGTTCAAGAATAGTTAATTTCTTATTTTTCGGACTAGAAAAACAATTAAACCTTTTGATTTTGCCAATAATAGTAACAGTTTCTCCCGCTTCCAAATCCCGAATATTAACTTGCCGAGCATAATCAATATGATCTCTAGGATAATAATAAAGTAAATCTCTAACTGTAAATAAACCTAAACTTTTCAAGCGATCGCTATTTTTAATTCCGATACCTTTGACATCTTTAAGAAGCTGTTGTAATTCAAAATTATTAGTATATCTTTGGGAAAAATTGGAATTATTTTGCTGTATTTTGGCAGTGACTTCTAATGAATTTAATTCTGATATGTTTGTTTCTTTTTTCGTTGTCCATAAATATTGCATTTTATTTAAAAAATGCCTAGTTTTCTCCACTAAAAATTCTCGTTCCTCCCTAGTCATTCCTGGATAAGAAGTAAACTTTTGAGATAATTCCTGAAATTGATTCTGATAAACTTGTAATATTATTGGTACTTGACTTAAACTAATACTCAAAAAATCATTAAAAATATATTGTCTACCTTGGATATTTTGAAATCCACGTTCTGCTTCTACCAACAAAGCTTTTTTAAGTCTTTCCCAATCTATCGTTTCATTTTCATTATTCATATATTTGTTTTAATTTTAGATAAAAGCTTTATTAACTGAAGAGTACAAATTTAGAACTTAGAATTTAGAATTTAGAATGGGAGAGTACAAATTTAGAACTTATAGCAATGTGCGCACTTAATATTTACAAATTCCCGGAGATGCCCAATAGGTAAAAACCTTATATTATAAGCTATTCATTCTTCCTCCATACCTGTTTCCTGTTGCCTGTTCCCTAAAAGCAGCGCTATAGAATTTATAATTTAGAATGGGAGAGTATTATTGGAAAAAGCTTACAGCACCTGATTGAAGTGTTCACCATTTACTGGAAGCTCTGATTGACTCATAATCCTACTTTATCCTAGTTTGTTTTTTTGTCAAGCGAACCAATATTCTTGAATTTCCTTCTAAGAATCCTTACTTCTTCCTTAATCTTCATACCAACTTGATCGCCATGCAGACTCAGCTTCCATAACAGCTAGTTCCCGTTGCTTTTTATGATATTCTCGTTGTAGTTGACTAACCTTTCCTAAAAGACTACGAACTTTCTTCCGCCAACTTGCCACATTAATATCAGTAAATTCTATCTCAGATAACTGTAGATTTATTGCCATCATCCGAGTAATTTTATCATCATCATCATCATCATCAGCATCTTCTGCTTGAATCAACAAATTTAAGATATGAGGCCGCCCACCCACAGGAGAATCAGCAGATTCCATTTTGGTCGCAGCTTCTAAAACTTTTGCTGGGATTTTTTTCGGTAATATTTCTACTTTCTGAAGTATACAATTTGTCAAATGAGAAAGCTTTTTCAAAATTACTGGTATTTGCTCTTCTATATTTTCTTGCCAACTAATTAATGTATCAATATCGCTCAATTTATCAATTATATCTTCCGGAGAAATTTTGATTTTTTCTCCCTCAGTTTCATTTGCTTTCTCTTCTTCTTTCTCTTCTGCTTCTTGATCCTGAGAATCTGTTTTAGGTTGTGCAGATATTTTACTAGCAAATAATTCAGAAGAATCAAACTCTATAGTTTCTTTTTTCTCTTTTACTTTAGGTTCTACTTGATCTTTTTGCTTCTCTTCCTCATTCAAAAGAATCTTCATTAATTCTGCAAAAGAACTATCATTAGACTTTGGTTTCGACTCTGGATTTCTATTTAATAACTTTTGTAATTCTTGAGCTGCAAACTTAGACTTTTCTCGCAACTCTTCCTGCATTTTTTGTCGCTGAGAAAACGATAACTTGAGAAATTCTTGTGGATATCCCTGAGTACATATATGATAACTAGCCAAAATTAATTGTTGGCGCATCCCTTGCCCCAAAACTTGTAAATAGCCTTGATATGTGGTATATACTTCCTGGGCCATATCAGCGATCGCCTCTTCAATTCTTTGTAAATCTTGTTCTATTTCTGTGATAACTCCCACTATTCCCAAATATCTCTAAAATAAATATATTCTCAATTTAAAATAAATCTAACCATTTCCTGCGGAATGCGCTCGCATTCAGCATTCAGCTTTATTACTTAACTCTAGTTGATATAGCAGTCCTTTAATTTTATCTCCCTTTGTAAGCTATACTTTATAAACATCTTTGCTTAACATAAAACTTGGGTATTAATGACAAGTTATGTGTAAGTCTGGGAGTGGCTTTTTGGCTTTTTTGGCAAAAAAATGTATTTTTTTATACATTTTCCTGGGATTATTTAAGTATTTTCACTTACCTAGCATAATTGTTTCTCCCTTCTCCCCTTAATCCCTGTTCCCCCTTCCCCTCCTGGGAGGGGCTAGGGGTTTGCCCCACAACTGTTTCAGGAGTTCCTAATCGGGGATAGCTTTGTAAGCGTAGCAACCTTCAAAGTACCCCTTTCAAAGGGGTATTTAGGGGGATTTGCCATACACTTTATAACTGTAGGAATTGCTATAACTAAACTAGAGTTACTTATACTTGTTCTTGTACTTTAATTCTATGGTTTAAAATCTAGTATAAATTAAGCTAATTTTTACTTCATTTAAACCCCACTTTTAAAGGCTTATTAAAAAGCTGTTTGGTGACTGCTAATAGCTAAATGCTGAGATTATTTTTGTCCTGTTTGTGCTGCTACTTCTTCAGCAAAATTACTTTCTTTTACCTCAATACCTTCTCCCAAAACAAACCTAATAAAACGACGAACTTTTACCTTTTCACCCAACTGAGCGCTAGTCTCCTTAATCAACTCTGCCACCGTTTTATTTTGGTCACGGATAAAAGGTTGATCCATCAAAGTTAATTCTTTTAACCGCTTTTCTATACGACCTTGAACAATTTTTTCCCTAATATTTTCAGGTTTATTGCTCAAGTCTTCCCTACCCATTTCTATAGATTTTTCACTTTCTACAAATTCAGTTGGAACATCATCAACCGATACATATTCTACCTGTGGACAAGCGGCTATTTGCATAGCAACATTCTTAACTAATTCTTTAAAAGCCTCATTTCTGGCCACAAAATCAGTTTGACAGTTGACTTCTACTAAAACACCTATTCTGCCACCTGTATGAATATAACTCTCAACCAGTCCTTCTGCTGCTACTTTACCCTCAAGTTTTCCAGCAGAAGCAATACCTTTTTGTCTGAGCCATTCTGTAGCTTTATTAATATCGCCATCATTTTCTTTTAGGGCTTTTTTACAGTCCATCATACCTGCGCCTGTTTGTTCGCGCAACTCTTTCACCAACTTTGCAGATATTTCCGCCATCTTTTTTTTTCCTTTTGTATTTGAGTTTTAGTACAATGCCATTTTAGGAGATAATCCTAACTTTATTTTTTTAACTTTCAGATAGAACTTTTAGAAAAAATTCACACTATATTTTATCCCTAAAAATTCTACCTCTCCTATTCAACAATATTTTTTATATATTGATATATCGATAATGATGGAAATCTTAAACTTTGAAAAGACTTACCCATACAAACTCATAAACCCGGTTTCTCATAGATGTTTATTGTCAAAAACTAATGATTTACCCTAGAAACCGGGTTCCTCCCGTGTAAGTTCTGTTTAAGTAACCAGGAAACTTTTTGAATGCAAAAAGTCTTCTATCTATTACAAAAATAAGCAATCAAATAATTATCAATTATCAATTAATTATTACTCTTCTTCTTGACTTTCCTCAGATGATTCCCCTATATTACTATTATCTATATCAAACTCTTCTTCAGCTCCCTCATAATCATCTTCATAATCTTCGTAATCTTCATAGTCTTCTTGATAGCTAGTTTCCAGTTGACCATGACGGCCCTCATAAATAGCATCAGCCAACTTACCCAATATAAGTTTAATTGACCGAATCGCATCATCATTTGCCGGAATGGGAATATCAACTTGAGTCGGGTCACAATTTGTATCTAACAAAGACACAATCGGAATATTCAACTTCTGACATTCTTGAACAGCATTATATTCTCGTCGCTGGTCTACCATAATCACACCATCTGGGATACGACGCATATTTTTAATCCCACCCAGATATTTTTGTAGTTTAGCCATCTCACGACGAAGCATAGAAGCTTCTTTTTTGGGCAACAAATCTAGTGCCCCATTTTCTTCACGACGCTCCAAGTCCTTCAATCTTTCTACACGAGTCTTAATCGTAGTCCAATTAGTTAGCATTCCACCTAACCAACGTTGGTTAATATAGAAAGCTCCACATCTAATAGCTTCTTGAGCAATAATACCAGCAGCTTGACGTTTTGTACCAACAAATAAAAATTTTTGCCCTTGTTCTGAGGCGGTTCTGATATAATGGTAAGCTTCATCCATTAATTGAGCTGTTTGAACCAGGTCAATAATATGAACACCATTACGCTCAGTAAAAATATACTGGGACATTCTTGGGTTCCAGCGACGGGTCTGATGCCCAAAGTGGACTCCTGACTCTAATAATTGAGCCAAACTAACAACTGGCATAATTTTATCTCCTATTCGGGTTAATCCTCCATCCAGATGTATTCCCAGAGATTAAAAATCTGTAGAACACCCGATTACCTAGATGTGCGATTTTAGACAACTTTTCCAGGATAGCATATAAATTGCCAAATAATTTAAAGAAATAAAAATGTAGTGGTTTGGTTTCTTTTCCCCAAGTCCAAGTATGATTTAGCTTCTCAACCCCTACTTTCATTAATTATCAATTATCCATTATCCATTAATTAAGGATGTATTTGCCCTAATATTATTTTTAAACGGTCATAATCATCTCTCAACAAAACACTCATATTTCTACCTGCTTGAACTAACCAATTACGATCTGCTTTTCTAAGTTGATAAATCTCTCTAATAGTAGCTGCAACTAAAGCATCAACAGGAGCATTAGCTAACTGTAATAATGTTCGTAAAAAATCTAACTTTTCACTAAACCTAATTATTTCTTCTGGTTCGCACAAATAAACTGCTTGATGGATTTGAGGTGGACGAGGTGGAATATATTGATAAATTCTCCCATTTTCTGGTTTAGAACCATTAAAATTTTCGGGAGATAAAAAACCTACTATTGCTGCTCGAAATTCTGTCTTCAACATAGCAAAAATCTGTGGTTGTTGCTCTCGTAACTCAGGCAAAGACATTCCTAAAGCTCTAGCTCTATGTACTGAATCTATAGGTAAAGTAGTAGCATAATAAACTACTCCATAAATCATATTTCCAGATTGTTCATCTTGAGATTTTACCCAAGTACCAAAAGCCGGCATCATCGGAAAATCTAACTCTTCTGGTTCTAAACATTGAGCTAAAAATTCTGTAGTTGCTGTTTCTATGACTTCAGCTATGTAATTATTCTGAGGATTTGTATTAGAAAATTGTGGTAAAGGAAGACGCATTATTTAGTTATCAGTTATCAGTTAGCTTTTAGTTAAATGGTATTTATTTTTTAGATAAACTACTATTTAACTAAAATTTCCCATCGGAATATTTCCTTGCTAAATGTCAAAAAGTTTATCTTCTGAATTAAGAATAATACTGAAAATTCAGTTTTCATCTGTCTGTTAGATTTTCTGATTTATTCTTTCGATAAAACTATTATTTAAGCAAAATTTATTATCGGAAAATTTCCGGTTTCCCAGTCAAAAAGTTTATCTTCTGAATTAAGAATAATAATTAAAATTCAGTTTTCATCTGTCTGTTAGATTTTCTGATTTATTTTTTCGATCAGACTATCATTTTACCTAAATTTACCATCAGAAAATTTTGGGCTTGAAAGTCAAACAGTTTACCTTTTGACTTCAGAATAATACTGAAAATTCAGTTCTCATCTGTCTGTTAGATTTTCTGATTTATTCTTTCGATAACTACCATTTTACCTAAATTTACCTAAAGAAGATTTTGGGTTTCAAGGTCAAACAATTTACCTTTTGACTTCAGAATAATACTGAAAATTCAGTTCTAATCAAATAGAAAAATTTCTAGCTTCAATCTAGAAGAAAACTTAATTTTTAGTCAACTGAAATACTTGAAATTAGGAATCTACTTGAAATTAGGAATCTAGAAGTTTTCAAGTTGGGTTGTAAAATTTAACAGCTCAAACAAACTACGAAACTTTTGTTCTTTGCCTATTTCCTATTATCCTATTTGAATTTGATTCGGAAAAAATTACAAACTCCTAAAAATATTATTTTTCCTTCTTCCTTCTTCCTTCTTATTTTTTCTTCCGACCTGCTGTGGCATCAACTACCTCTAATTCTGATAATCTAAATGTTACTAACTTATCCCAATTTCCACCTTCAAATAAAACAGCAGCTTTACCATCACTTATTCGTTGAACTTGCCCTTGGAAACCATAGTAAGTATCACCAATATTGTTAACTCTAACCGCTACACCAGGTAAAATCATTATCTTTAACTCCCATTAAAATATTTACTAAATTGTACTTGATAAAACTGTAATTTTTTTCTGGTAACTTTTGGCAGTTTATCAGCAAAATTAATTGCTGAAAAATTAAATTATAAACCTTCCTGACTTATGGATAAAAAGACAAAAGATTAATTTTAGCCAATCCTTTTATTTATAAGAATAAATAATTATTAATTATTAATTATTCCCTGCCTTATTATGTCAAAGCAGCAACAGAAACTCTAGCAGCAATTTTCTGAGCGATCGCCCGTAACTCTTGAGCAGAAACAGAACTAGGTTCACCTACTACAATAGGTATACCAGAATCTCCCCCATCTCTCACAGGCATTTCCAAAGGAACCCCACCCAGTAAAGGTACTCCTAAATCTTGAGCCGTTTTTTCACCACCACCAGAGCCAAAGATATCATACCTTTTCTCTGGCATATCTGGAGGTACAAAATAACTCATATTTTCCACTATCCCCAACACAGAAACACCCAACTGCTGGAACATTTTCAAACCCCTACGGGAGTCAAGTAAAGCCACATTTTGAGGAGTCGTCACAATTACAACTCCAGACATAGGCACAGCTTGAGCTAAAGTTAATTGAGCATCACCAGTACCAGGAGGCAAGTCCACTAATAAATAATCTAATTCGCCCCATTGCACCTGGTACAAAAATTGACGGATAATGCCATTCAACATAGGGCCACGCCAAATCACAGGTTGGTCTTTGTCGATGAGGAAAGCCATAGATACCAACTTTACCCCATGATTAAAAGCAGGTTCTAATACTTCCCCAGATTGTCCTTGTTGTACCATAACTTGAGCATCTGCTAGACCCAACATCGTCGGATCATTAGGGCCATAAATATCAGCATCAATTAGACCCACCTTAGCACCCATTTGAGCCAAAGCGACGGCTACATTTACTGCTATTGTGCTTTTACCTACTCCACCTTTACCACTGGAAATAGCGATAATATTTTTTACTCCATCAATACCTTGGCGATCTGGTACAGCTTTTTGTTGAGGAGTTTCTGCTGTAACGTCTACTATAACTTCTTTAACTCCAGGTAGTTGCTTTACGGCTTTTTGGCAGTCTTCTACAATAAATTCTCGTAGTGGACAAGCTGGAGTTGTTAGAACTAAAGTAAATTTGACTTGTCCATCTACAACGTTAATATTGCGAATCATGTTTAGTTCTACTAAACTTTTACGCAGTTCGGGGTCCTGTACTGGTCGTAATACATCTAAAATTGATTTAGTATCGGGTATATTAGACATTTGATTTGTTTGTAAAATTGCTCTTAGAAAAAATTACTGGTTTTGAGTAATTTTATCCATCTCGTTTGTGAATGGGTTGGATATGATCTGGACTAACCATTTAAGCCACTTAAGTGCTTTGATTAGATTTGTGGTTACTCTAAGATTATATAGCTTTAAGTATTTAGTTATCAGTATCTACAATTATTTATAATAAAATCAAGGTAAGGATAGCATTTTTCATTTCTATAACAATGTTTTTATGACTATAATCAAACAGCCATACCAATTCCTATATTTGTAAGCATTTCCTCCGGAATGCTGCACAAACAGACTTCAGCTATGAGCTTTAAGTTATTAACTAACTTATTATTATGCTAAAGAAGGAATTAGCCTCATAGGGAGAATTACAAGTTATATTTATGAAGCATTCCGCTGGAAATGAAATTGGTCATCAGCTAACTTTATAATTGCTTGATTCTTGACAAAAGCTAAGTGCTTACCTAAATTTATTGTTTGTTTTTATTAAATTTAAGAATATGACTGGAGGAAGTTTTGTTATAGGCTTGATTTTCACCCTAGCTCAATGGTAAGCATTTGCTTCGGAATGCTGCGCCAACAGCTATTAGCTGTCAGCTAACAGCAATAAGACGCTGTTTTTAAGGATAGGGTGTTATTTCAGTTATCAGTTATCAGTATAGAGGGAACCTCCTAGTTTAGTCAGAGGCTGAAAATGCTGAAGTTAAATATTTTTTTCATCCCCTTAAAAATCAATAAGCATTCAGGTATTAGCTGTCAGCTATTCCTACGGAATGCGCTCACATTCAGCAATAATACCCTATGTTTAAAGATATATTTTAAGTGAATATAAACTTTAAAGCTGACTTTTACAGTAATTTTTTTATAGCTGAATTAATCAAGCTTTTAGTGAGTAATAAAAGGAATAGCTGATGACTGAATGCTTACGTTTTTACTAAATTTATTTTTACTGGTACTGAATCTAAGACCAAATAAATAATTGAATATGTGATTGCTAGTTTTTTAATTGTCTTCTTCTTGAGTGTAACTTTATCTAAAAATATCAGCAATAATCTTCTTAGTTAAAAACAAAATAATAAAATAATTGGTATACTAACTTAATCAATAATCTATCAAAAATTTATCTATTTCATAAAAAAAATCTGGAATTATTATCCCTATTATTTGTTTCTAAAATTCCCAGTAGTAATTGTTCATTAACAAAAAACTGGAAAAATAACTATAAATAATGCAACCTGAAATTATAATTTTTATCCTCAGCTTTTTTTTGTTAAGTATTATGTACTCAAAACAATGCCTAAAAAATTATAAAATAGTAAATACATCATAAAGAGCATGGTAAGATTGCAGTCTTAGGAAAAAGTTAATTTTTAGGCAACTTTAAAATATCATAATTATGGTAGTTTCAACTAAACCCCAAAAAACATCTTCATCTGAACCAGTGGTGAGTAACACAAGGAAACAAGTCAGTGAATTTATGCAGACTATACAAGATGAAATTTGTCAAGGACTAGAAGAATTAGACGGAGTTAAAAAATTTCAAGAAGACAGTTGGCAACGTCCAGGTGGTGGCGGAGGTCGGTCTCGCGTAATTAGAGACGGTGGTGTTTTTGAACAAGGAGGAGTAAATTTTTCAGAAGTATGGGGAGAGCAACTACCTCCAAGTATACTTAAGCAAAGACCAGAAGCGGCAGGTCATGGTTTCTATGCCACAGGAACTTCTATGGTACTACACCCGAAAAATCCCTATGTTCCAACAGTCCATCTAAATTATCGCTATTTTGAAGCAGGCCCTGTATGGTGGTTTGGTGGTGGTATAGATTTAACACCATACTATCCTTATGCCGAAGACGCAAATCACTTTCACCAAACTATTAAAGAAGCCTGTGACAAAAGCCATAAAGAGTATTATCCTGTGTTTAAAAGATGGTGTGATGAATATTTTTACTTAAAGCATCGTCAAGAAATGCGAGGTGTAGGAGGTATATTCTTTGATTATCAAGATGGTCAAGGAGAATTATACAAAGGCCCAGATAGTAACGGGCCAGCAGCAACCTATAGCCAGCAGTTAGGAGTTCCCGAATCTCGTAATTGGGAATCTTTATTTACATTTGTACAAAATTGTGGTAAATCTTTTTTACCAGCTTATAAAACAATTGTAGAGCGACGGCAATCCATGGAATATGGAGATCGGGAACGCAACTTTCAGCTATACCGACGTGGCCGTTATGTTGAATTTAACCTAGTATATGACAGAGGTACAATTTTTGGTTTGCAAACCAATGGTCGTACAGAATCAATTTTGATGTCTTTACCACCTTTAGTTCGTTGGGAATATGGCTACAAACCAGAGCCCAATACACCAGAAGCAGAACTGTATGAGGTATTTTTAAAGCCTAATAATTGGGCTGAATGGAAACCAAATAATTAAATTAATTACTCTCTGAGTTAAACTACAGTTAGATGGGCAACCACCGCAAGTAATATCATCCCGAGGGAAGGGTCAGTGATTCAGATTGAGCAAAAAACCCACACAACTCCGGACGGCACAACAGTAATCGTCCTAACACCAACTGGACGCTTGGATATCACCACAGCTTGGCAGTTTCGCCTGAAGTTGCAAGAGTGTATTTCCAAACTAAGTCGTCATGTAGTGGTAAATTTAGGCCAGGTTAACTTTATTGATAGTTCTGGACTGACATCCCTGGTAGCAGGGATGCGAGATGCTGACAAAGTTAAAGGTAGCTTCCGTATTTGTAGCGTTCATCCAGAGGCCAAATTGGTGTTTGAGGTGACAATGATGGATTCTGTGTTTGAGATTTTTGAAACAGAAGAGGAAGCTCTTAATTATGATGATGTCCGCGAAGGAAATAGAGCTTAAAAGTTTCACAGCAGAACCTGTTAATTTGATGGTAGGAATAATATCTTGACAGTTAAAGTTATACTTTTAAAGGACTATTATTTATACCTTCGGTTTCTCATGGTATATCTTGCCTTGGAAATCAATTCAACTTCAGTAGCATAAATTCTTAGTTGTAGTGAGATACTTATTTAGTTGGACTAAGCTATTCAAATCAAAATTTAAAATTTTGATTTGAATAGCTGCCAACTATAAGCTACTGATTACCAGCTTGTGGTAGGATAAACAAGATACCTATAAGTACAGCGTTGGGGTAGGTACTTTAAATAGCAAAACCCACTCTGCTTTTCTTGTGACTTATATGCTGAAAAATGGTACAGTAGATAAGAAATCAAGCTTTAGAGATGGGATTATATAACTAGAACACCAGGTGAATAATATTCGTACTGTTTCAGATACTAAAAAAGCCTTTTATAATTTTCACACTCGTCCGATTAATTCAATATATAATCGGGTCGTTGAAGAGTTGCTAGTGGAAATGCACCTGATTTCCGTTAATACTAATTATAACTATGATCCGTTTTATGCTTTGGGTGTAGTTACAGCTTTTGACCGTTTTATGCAGGGGTACTCTCCAGAGGAAGACAAAATTTCGGTTTATAATGCTTTGATCGAAGCACAGGAAGAAGACCCCAACAAATACCGTACTGATGCGAAAGGATTAGAGGATGCAGTTCGACAAATGTCAGCATCGGAACTCCTGTCATGGATTTGTTTGTCAACCAATATAGATGGTACTCAAAAATGGCAAGATTATTTAAGGGGTATTTCTGAGGAATCAAAATTTAAGTATAGTCGCTTGTTCGCTATAGGTTTATTTACTTTATTAGAAATAGTAGATACAGAATTAATCAAGGAAAAAGAGAAACGCACGGAAACTCTCAAAAAAGTTTGTCAAGCTTTAAATTTGCCAGAAGAAAAGTTTATGAAAGATATAGATTTGTATCTTGGTAACTTGGAAAGAATGTCTCAAACTCTTAGCGCTATGGAAGATACTCTCAATGCAATGAAGAAAAAACGAGAACAACGTAGTTTAGAAAAAGAAAATAATTCTAATACTCTTAAGAATAGTTCAGAAGGTAGTAACTGACAAATTCTTGACACTACTCTAATACAAGACAGTGTGGTATTTCTAATTCTCACTAAGTGTCACGGTTGGGAATTCTATTTTATACTTATTGCTAATTAAATGCCAAAAAACTGACAAATAAAGATTTGAGCTTTTTTGGCTTGAAGTTAAGATAAAATTAGGAATTTGGGTAGGGAAGTACAGAAAGAAATATCAAAGAATAATTAGGGTCTGCTGATTAAATCTAATCTAAAATAACCTTTAGCTGTAAATATTTTAGGATTTTATTTACTTTGTAAAAAAAACTAAAGTAACATTTTTTAGGTTGCTCAGATTAAAAAAAAAAGTCATAATTTTCGGTTGACTATGGTAGAAAAATTGAGATTTAATTCTTTAAGCTACCTTGGCTCCGTTTTTTTTGTGACTCTACTCTGACCCATAAGATTTTTTTAGCAAACCCTGCTTGACTTTAACCCACCCATTCTCATTTTTGTGATGAAAAAAATTTGTATATCCTAACACAACAAAGTGATTTGATATCTGAACTTCCTCTCTCCGTAAAAATCTACCATAAAGCTTTCCATTCTGTCAGGGTGGCTATGTAAATTGTAATATTCATTAATATAAATAGTAATAGAAAAGATCTGCTAAAACTATAGCTATGTATGTTGACTTATTGGATAATTTAATATGTACAGATTTTACCCAGCAAATCTAGGTGGACAATTTATAATAGATGAATAATCAAAAAACCTAATCTAGATTCAAATCTTGAGCTTCAAACTGATCGGCATAAGATTTAAGTAAGTTACTTAATTGTAAACCAACGTTAGGAGAACTGCCAAAAACTGTAGAGTGAATTGGTTTTCGAGTAATATTTTGCTCGATCGCTTCACCTACCTGTTGAGAAATCAACTGTTGCAACTCATCCTTAGCTTTAGTTCTTTGAAACTGCGCACCCTCTTCAGTAGTAGCATACAAAGGAGGAAGTCTATTCAAAGCATAAGCGGCAATATCTCCTACATCAAGGCTTTTATCGCTGGTTGCCTCTATTTCCGCTACTTTGGCGATCGCCTCAGATAATACTAACTCCTCCATCACGTTAATAAATTGTTTCCGTGGTAAAACAACCACTTCTCCTGTTAATAAAGCCCCCATTAAACGATCTAAGGCCATATATTCTTCAATTGACAATTCAGAAGCTGTATTACAAATTTTTCCTACCTCTGCTTCCATCGAAGGTGTTAAATAACCATCTTGTAAAGCTTGTTCTACAATTCTTTCTATAGTCATAACTTTTATTTAAGCTTACTGATAAAAATTTTTCTATAAGATTTCTAACTTAATAATTTAGAATAAAGTGAGAAGTTTATCAACGTTAACATAAACAACTCCATTGAATTATTCAAATAATTAATAAATTACAGATATTTTTATATGGAAAAAAGTCTTTAATACAGAAAGTTTTCCATAATTAGACTGTAAAATAAAATCTATTCCATACCATTGTACCGCCAAGGAACCGGGTCTACAGCTTGACCATTTACATATAATCCCCAGTGAAGATGAGGGCCTGTAGATGCACCTGTAGTTCCTACAGTACCAATTTCCTGGCCAGCTTTCACCATATCACCCTTCTTGACATTAATACTATTCAAATGCATAAAAATACTGGTTACTCCTTGACCGTGGTCAATACCTACAGTATTACCATGAATTTCATAACCTTGGGATTCTAATCCTACCAGGGCCACACGACCAGAGGCAGGAGCTACTACAGGGGAGCCATTGTAATCTGCATAATCTACTCCACGATGATAATAGTCTTCAGCAAATTCTCCATTATAGTATCTTCTTACCCCGTATACGGTACTAACCGGACCATTGTTGGGGCGAAGGAAAGGACCATTCCACAATTTTTCTGGTGTGACAAGTTGTTTAAATGCTCCTACTGTATCAAATTCTAAATCTGTTCCTTCGAGAGATTCTTTATCAGGGGACAACCAAATAGATTGAGTTGGAAAAGAACGATTTTGCAAGTTTATAGTGAGGTTTTGTGTACCTGTATTAGTTGTTACTTGCACTTGTCTGGAGCCAGATTTATCTAAGGGAGTTGTCGGTAAGAATGCTCGAAATTTATTTTGTCCAAGAGAAAAGGAGGGGTAAGTTTTTCCATCCATATTAACAGTAGGAGGGGGGAGGTTTCCATCTGGTTGCTGAATGAAAACAGATATAGTATCTCCTAGTTTTGGGTTAGTGGGAGTTATCTGTACGGTTTGACTGAAACCAGGTAAAACTAAGACTAAAACTGCTGTCACAGTAGCTAATATTAAACTTTGAATAAACTGCTTCAATTTAGATGATAAAAACATTGATTATTTTTGTTGAATATTCTCTAGATTAATGAAATTAAAGTTGATTTTTTTTGACTCCTACATCTAGGGTGTGTCATCAATTAGATGTTAGAAGCTTTATCAATAAAAGTAGTGGACTGACAAAGTCAAAACTGTTCATTACATCATTGGGGGCGGGTTTATCTAAGCTTGTGAAAATCGTTTTTAACTGAGAAACCCGCCCCTACCGACTGCACAATTTCAGGTATGTGCTCACTGTATCTGAACCTACTCAATCGCAATCACCATTTTTACATAACAGAGAATAGCCTTTTTGTCAACTTATTTAATTAATGACACGCCCTAATCTAAGTATTTTCAAAATTAATTGATCATCGGGTATAGTTAGGGCTGGCTGATTAAATATGGAAGCATTAACAAATAAAGGTTTCAGCAAGTTTAGGTCTGGAAGAAGTACCAGCTTTTAGGCCTGGAAAGCTAAAAAATCTAGTATTTTTGGCTAATTGTGACAGAAAATCCAGGGATAATTCTTCCTCCTACCTCTTTTGTAATTCCCCTGACTCCTGGATTGCAGGATGGCAGGATTCTGACTCCTCCCCCTACCACTCATACTTTTTCAGCAAACCCTAGTTAGTTAATGTCGGGCAAAACTGAGGTTACTTTAGTCATTATACTCTGTGTTTTGAAAATTACTTCAGAGCTATTAAATTGGGAATTTTGGATGGAATTGTGATTAGGCATCTCCAATAATAAGAAAATTAAATCAATTATGGCAGAGAAATTATCAATTATTTCTTCCTACTCCCTCTTTATATTAGTTTTTTGGTTTAAGATAAACAATAGATTGTCGCCAGATGAGAATTGGTAAATCATACTGATCTAAAAGACAGATACAATCTGGGTCTTGCCAGAAAATTTTTCCTACATGGAGGTCGTTAGTAATTAGTTTTAGTTCTACTTCTTTTTTTTCTTTAATATAAGTTTGAATCTGGCGAACACTAGGTAAACTGGTATCAAATTCAGACATAATAATTATTTAATATTTTTTCTAAAAAATCTCAGATTATAAGGTAAGCATTTCCTGTGGAAGGCTGCGCAAACAGCCTTCAGGTAACAGAAGAGTGCTTTTAGTTTTAGATAAAAGCTTGACTAATTGAGTTAGAATTAAATCTTAACTATAAAAGCTCGCTTTCAAGTTATATTCTATTAAAAATCTCTCCTTTCTGAGAGCTGACAGCTAATAGCTGAATGCTTACAAGTAAAGTAAATTTTAACTTGATTATTTGGATAATTAATAATGACAATATTATTTACAAAATATCATGGCCTGGGAAACGATTTTATCTTGATTGATAATCGTCATCAGACACAACCTATACTAACACCCGAACAGGCCATAAAATTATGCGAGCGCAATTTTGGCATTGGTGCAGATGGTGTAATTTTTGCCCTACCAGGAGCGGAGCAAGCAGATTATACCATGAGAATTTTCAATTCTGATGGTTCAGAGCCAGAAATGTGTGGAAATGGAATTAGATGTTTAGCTAAATTTATAGCAGAACTAGAAAATAATAACAAGAGTAAATATAATATTCATACTGGTGCTGGTCTAATTGTTCCAGAATTAAAAGGTGATGGTCAAGTAACAGTTGATATGGGACAACCAAGACTATTGGCATCGGAAATACCGACAACTTTAGCTACTGCTGATGAAAAAGTTGTGGCTCAACCTCTAGAGGTAGCTGGAAGGTCTTGGTCTGTTACTTGTGTTAGTATGGGAAATCCCCATTGCATAACTTTCGTAGAAGATGTTAGTATTATAGACTTAGCCAAAATAGGTCCTGAGTTTGAACATCATTCAGTATTTCCAGAACGTACTAATACAGAATTTATTCAAGTAATTAACCCAAAATATGTGAAAATGAGAGTCTGGGAAAGAGGTGCTGGTGCAACATTAGCTTGTGGTACAGGTGCTTGTGCGTCAGTGGTAGCAGGAGTTTTAACTGGAAATAGCGATCGCTTAGTTACAGTGGAGCTACCGGGAGGTTGTTTGGAAATTGAATGGTCAACTACAGACCAAAAAATTTATATGACTGGAGCTGCGGAAAAAGTATTTACAGGGGTTATAGCATAAATAAGTCAGGACTAATTGTTGACTTAGTTAATCTTTACTTTGACTGCTATATATAAAAAAATTGATAATAAACAGGACTTACACTACTGTACTAATGTTGGGTTGGGTTCCTCAACCAAACCTATGGCTACTGTACTAATGTTGGGTTGGGTTCCTCAACCAAACCTACGGCTACTTGAGCCAACCTAAGACTATTGCAGGATTTTAGATGTGTCAAGCTTAAAGTGATCATATAGGTTTTTGACTAAAAATTTTGAAAAATTAGCATTCTACCATTTTCCTAAAGTCAAATTTGAAGCTTAATATGGCAGTAGTGTTTAAAACTGAAAAATGTGTAAGTCCCGATCAAATAAATCATTAATCAACGGTTAGTATTTCAAAGTGTATAATAACTAACAGCTAAATACTATTTATTTAATTTTGTAGGAAAAGCTAACAGTTTGTCAAATTATAATTTGTAGTAATTTTAACTTTTAACTTAACAATAGGGGTAAATTAATGGGGGGAGGTATTTATTTAATTCAAGATAATGACCAACTTGTGGAAATGACTGAACAAGCTTATGATTCTGAAGATCAACTGCAAGAATATCTGGAAACTTATCCTAATCTTTTAGCAGGAGATGATATAGATAGAGGTATTCCTAGAAGATGGTTATTAATTTCACAGGACATAGCCACATCAAAAGAAGAAGATATAACTCAGGAATGGGCATTATCTCATTTATTTCTTGACCAAGAAGCAATTCCGACATTAGTAGAAATAAAACCGACTCATAATAGAGATGTTCGGCAAAAAGTGGTTGGTCAAATGATTGATTATGCAGCTAATGCCGGAGTTTATTGGCCTATCGAATCAATTATTACTAAGTTTGAGGTTAATTGTCGAGAGCATGGTCGCGATCCAGAACAAGTATTTGAAAAGTTTCTAGGGAAAGATGCTCATGAGGAGAAGTTTTGGCAGAAAGTGAAAACTAATCTACAAGCAGGTAAAATTCGTTTAGTATTTGTAGCAGAGAATATTTCAGCAGAACTACGAAGGATTGTAGAATTTCTGAATGGACAGATGGATCCAGTAGAAATTTTAGCACTAGAAATTAAACAGTATGTTAGTCAGGATGGTTTAAGGACTTTAGTTCCTAGGGTAATTGGTCAAACTACGGAAGCGCAACTGAAAAAATCAAGTACCACTCGCGAGAGAAGGAAGTGGGATGAGACATCTTTTTTTCAGGAGTTTAAAACGAGATGGGGTGCTGATGAAGCATCAATAGTGATAAAAATTCATAACTGGGCGAAAAATCAAGGACCTTTGGTGAAAATTCAGTGGGGTAGGGGGGACGTTTATGGTGGTTTTGCAGCAATAGTTAATCAGCAAGGGAGAAAAAATCTAGAGTTGTTTAGTATTGATATTTCTGGTAGTCTAGAAATTTATTCTAATAATTATAGTTGTCAACCTCCATTTAATAGTAATAGTAAATGGTTAGAGTTGAGAGGTAAACTTAGTTCTATTGGTTTAGCTTTACCTGGAAATGCTGAGGAGTTTAGAGCGCCTAGTCTACGTTTATCAACTTTGGAAGATGATGCAGCATTGGAGCAAGTAATAGAAACTTTTAATTGGGTTATTGAGGAAATTAATCAAGGTTAATTCAGTTATTAGTTATTAGTTATCAGTTATATCAGACCTAGATAATTAATTATTGTAGTCATTGTGACTGTAAGGGAGTGAAAGGAAGCAATGTTAGGATTTTAGGAGATTGTTTCCTATTGTCGAATGTGATATTCAAACAAATTCTATATTATTATTTAGCTTCTTCCCTAGAAGCTAAGTTTTTCATGCTGTGGAGCAAAATAGTACCTCCAGAAATAGGAATGTAGTAAGACAGTGTTTTCTTTTTTTATCCTTATTAATGGTGCTGATAAATTTTAATGTTTAGGGATTTAGTTAGCTAAAACCTCAAGTAAATTTATAGCAGATTTTATCGAGCATTTAGTAACATTAATATTATAGGTAGGATACTTGTGTTACTGTTTAACGGTGCTGATAGATTTGAATGTTTAGGGATTTAGTTAGTTAAAACCTCAAGTAAATTTATAGCAGATTTTATCGAGCATTTAGTAACATTAATATTACAGGCAGGATGCTTGTGTTACCTTATTTATGATCTTGATAATATCATACTTTTATATCTAGGTGTAAATAATTTCAAAATAATTATATCTGATTCTCTTGTCGGTGAAATTCTTGGTGGTAGGTATGACATTTGGGCTGATATTGGAAAAGGTGGAAGTAGTTTTGTTTATTTGGCTAAAAAATTAAATAACAATGAACGTTATGCTATGAAAACAATTTCTACAGATGAAAAAAATGCAATTAAATTCTTAGAAAGAGAGACTGATACTTGAAAACGTCTTAATCATCCTCATATTGTAAAGATTATAGATTATGGTTATGAAGAACGTCATAATTTGGTTTATTTAGTATTAGAATATTTAGATGGTCAAGATATTAGAAATTATTTTGATAGTGGGATTGATTTAAAAACAAAGTTGAGTTGATTTTTGCAGATTATTGATGGGATTAGTCATGGTCATGGAAAGAATATTATTCATAGGGATATTAAACCAGATAATATTAAGGTGATAGATATTGATGAGGAACCACAAGCAAAAGTTTGAGATTTTGGTATAGCTATTATTACTACTACTTTGTTAACAAATACGATTAGAAGTTATCATACACCTTTATTTTCTGCGCCGGAACAAATTAATCTTGAGGGAGTTTCTAGAGATTCGGATGTTTTTTCTTTGGGGATGACTTTTTTATATTTATTATCAACTCCGTCGGAGGGAATTAAATTTCAAGATGAAAGGGATAAAAATATTCTTTATGAGTCTGTTGAAGAAGTTTTAAATGATTATGAAAATTCTCAAAATTTAATAGAAAATTTTCAAGCTGGGACAAGTATAGATCGCGAACAACGTCTTCTTACAACAAAATATTGAGATAGGTTTGCGAATTAAACCGACAGAAAATAAATTGGAAAAAGATATATAAGTTTTTTTGAGGGGAGGGATGGATAACGAAATTAAAGATTTTGAAAATAAGATTAGAAAATATCATTCACTTCTTGAAGCAATAGTGCTTGATTATAAATCAGTAGGCTATCCTTTCTATGTCTTATGTCTTCACTTAACTTATTTGGCAAATAGAGAATTACAATTATTAGAATAGTTTGTGCTGAAATCTATTACTAATGGGTTGGCAAGAATACAAGAAATTTATAGTTTTCTTGGTATAGAAATTTATCAAATAGAAAAAGTATTATCAGAATTAATTTCTAGAGATTTAGTCAAAAAACTTGACAAAATAGAGAAGTTATGTGCTTGCCAATATTGATTTTATCCTCCAAAGGTGGATTTGATATAATAGTAAATCCGGTTATTATAGACTGATTATAAAGTGAAGCATAATATATATATTTGTAATCAGCTTTTCGTTCATCGGATTTGGTATTAATAGCTAAAGTGCTGACTACTAATAGTTGTTGGAGCAGCATTTCCCAGGAAATGCTTACATTATTTTAATAATAAATTTAAAGGTAATTAAAATGAATTTAGCTGATTTAAAAATAGGAGAAACAGGAATAGTCAAGCAAGTATTAGAGGTTGGTTGTCAACCAGGAATAGTTCAGAGATTAACAGCAATGGGAATAGTTTCTGAGAGGCCAGTGCAGGTCTTACGAAAGGCTATATTTAATGGACCTTTGCACATTCGAGTTGGAGCAACCACAGAAATAGCTATTCGACTTCAGGAAGCAGAAATGATTATTATTAAATAAGTCAAAAGTCAAAAAGACATCTCCGGAAAAGAGGGAACACTTAACTGGGAACAGGTATGGAGGGAATAGGGAATACAAATTGATGATTTATGAATAATAATTGATTCTATTTTTTATTTTTGGAGATGTCTAAAGTAAGAAGAAAATTATAGCGGTCAATAGAATTTAATGATGGTGACTGCTAATAGCAGAAATGATTATTATTAAATAAGTCAAAAGTCAAAATTAAGAAGAAAATTATAGCGGTCAATAGAATTTAATGATGCTGACTATTAATAGCTGAATGCGAGCGAATTCCGCAGGAAATACTTACCTGTTAACTAATAACTAATAACTAATAACTGATAAATGAAATGACTTGCCATAACAATAATACATCAACAATTACTAAATCTAATTTAGCCAAAAGAGTTGCTTTAATTGGAATGCCAAATACAGGCAAATCTACTTTTTTCAATCAAATTACTGGAGTTTCAGCTCATGTAGGAAATTGGCCGGGAATAACAGTTGATGTCTTGGAAGCTGAGGTGAAAATAAATAATGAAATAACGCAATTTATAGACTTACCAGGAGTCTATAATCTTAACGGTTTTTCTGAAGATGAAAAAGTTGTACAAATATTCCTAGAAAATAATCCTGTCGATCTAATAATAGTAGTTATTAATGCTTCACAAATTGACCGTCAAATTATCCTGCCATTGCAGATAAAAGCTTTTGGTTTCCCCGCAATTTTGATGCTAAATATGTCAGATGAAGCTAAAAAATATGGAATTAAAATAGACACGGAAAAATTATCTCAACGTTTGGAAATGCCAGTTTTTTTAATAAGTGCTAAATATGGTAAAGGTTATATGAAGGCATATTTGGCAATTTCTGAAAAGTTAAAAGAGAATCAAAGTTCAACTACATTAGATATCTTAAAAGCACAAGAAAATATTTCCGTTAAAGAAATAAATACTGTCTTAAATGAAGTTGTGACTATGCCTTCAGAAATAGCCAAAAATTTCACAGCTCAAGTCGATAAAATTCTGCTTCATCCTGTCTGGGGTTTACCCTTATTTTTCCTGGGAATGTTCTTAGTTTTTTGGGCAGTTTGGAATATCGGACTTCCTTCAGTAGACCTCTTGGATATGGTGGTTGAATGGATACAATTATTAATTGTTGAACCTCTAGTTCAACCTTTACCACAGTTACTTCAAGACTTTCTAATTAATGGAGTTTGGGCAGGGGTGACAACAGTTGCTTCTTTTGTGCCTTTAATTATTGTATTTTTTATAATTATGGCAGTCTTAGAAGATAGTGGATATCTATCACGTTCTGCTTATTTAATGGATGCCTTTATGGCAAAATTAGGTTTAGATGGACGTAGTTTTGTACTGCATATAATGGGGTTTGGTTGTAATGTTCCAGCATTAATGGGAACTAGAGTAATGCGATCGCGTGCTTTACGACTTTTAACTATGTTAATTATTCCTTTTGGTTTATGTTCGGCACGACTTCAGGTATTTGTATTTATTATTGCTGCGATATTTCCAAATGGTAATGGAGCGATAGTTTTATTCTCTCTATATATCCTCAGTTTTTTGGTTGCTATGATCGTTGCAGCCTTATTTCAAGGAATATATAAAAATGAAGAACCTTTCCTTTTAGAACTACCTCCTTATCGTTTACCTACATTAAAACAAATTTTACTGAGAAGTTGGGGAGAAGTCAGAGAATTTTTAGTTAGAGCATCTGGCTTTATTACTTTTGGTTGTATTGCAGTTTGGGTACTTACAAATTTACCTCCAGGAGCAACAGGATTAGATACAATTGGTGGTCAAATTGGGCAATTTATGAGTTTTATTATGGAGCCTATTGGCATCAATCCTTATTTAACATTATCTCTATTTTTTGGGTTTATTGCTAAGGAAATTGTGATTGGTTCTTTAGCAGTTATTTATAGCATGAGTGAACAAAATGTTAGTAGTAATATTGCGGATACAGTTACTTTTATTCAAGGATATAGTTTCTGTATTTTTTGTTTGCTTTATACCCCATGTTTATCTACTTTAGCTACTTTAATTAAAGAGTCAAAATCATGGAAATTTTCTCTACTTTCTTTAGTATTTCCATTAGTTTTAGCTTGGTTATCTAGTTTCATTTTTTACCAAAGCGCTCTGGCTTTACTGAAGAATTAATTAATAATAATTAAGGAGTAGGGAGTAGGGAATAGGAAGAGAAGTCAGAAACCGGTTTTCTCTCAGGGATTAGGGACGTTGCATACAACCTACATCTACGGGAGAAAAATTTTTGCCCTTGTTTCGGACCTGCATCCAACCTAAATCTATTCCATCATTTAAGATGAAACAATCCACTACCAATAGCTTCCCACTCTTCCCAAACTTCCCACCTTTGCTGTATTTCGGCAAGAGTTGGGCATAAAAACCAAGGGATAATTTTTCTGATTTCTCGGGAACCGTGTACGTCTTGTATAACTTCTCTAAATCCTCGCTCTTAACTACTCCCTACTCCCTGTTCCCTACTCCCTTTAAAAAAAAACAACTAAGGAGTAAAATTAAAGACAAATCTGCCAAAATTCAAGCCAACATTTAATGATGTGGTATCAATATAATATCCAAGAAGAAGTACAAACTTATCTTAAGACATTTGTCTATCCGTACACAGGCTTTCTAACCAAGTCTTTACTCAGACCTAAAATTATAGCAATTTTTGAAGCCAGTTTAATCGGAATAACTTCAGGGTTAGCTGCCGTTGCTCTCAAAGAAGGTGTCGGATGGCTAGGTAGCTGGCGAGTAGCAGCATCCCTAAAACTTCCCCCTTGGTTATTACTACCTATTTTTGGCTTAGTTGGAGGATTTGTCACGGGTGCATTAGTAAAAAATTTAGCTCCAGAAACTGCGGGAAGTGGAGTACCACAAGTAAAAGCAGCACTAGCAGGTATGCGAGTCCCCTTAAACTTCCAGATCGCTATTGTCAAAATGCTGACAACCATTCTGACAGTTGGTTCTGGATTAACACTAGGAAGACAAGGCCCAACTGTACAAATAGGTGCATCTTTGGCAGCTTGGATTAGTCGTTGGCTGCCCACTTCTCCCAGGTATCGTCATCAGTTAATCGCTTGTGGTGCTGCTGCTGGATTAGCTGCTGGGTTCAATGCTCCTATTGCTGGAGTGTTATTTGTTGTGGAAGAACTGATGCACGATATTTCTGGTATTACCTTGGGTCCAGCAATTATCGCTTCTTTTCTTGGTGCAGTTGTTCCCCAAATGCTAGGGGGAAAAAGTTCCTACTACAGCAGTTATCAGCTAGATACATCAGTTACCGGATTTTTAGATTTGAAAGAAATTCCTGTCTACATAATTTTGGGACTGTTAGCAGGGTTACTAGGAGCATTATTTAGTCGGGGAATTATTAAAATTTCAAGATTTAATCAGCGTCAACTGAAATTAGAATTACCTTGGCGAATAGCTATTACTGGATTAATTAGTGGTCTAGTAATTGCATTTTTACCAGAGTCATTTCACAATTATACAGGTTTGAGACAATTATTAGGTACTGAGGAAGCTGACTTGAAAGTGAGTTTTATTGCTTTTACAGCCCACTTTATCTTAACGATACTGGCAGCAGGTTCAGGTGCCCCCGGTGGATTATTTGCACCATCATTAGTTATTGGTTCTGCTTTAGGTCATATAGTTGGCATTTTGCAAAATAATTTAGTTGGTGTTGAACAACCAACTGTTTTTGCTCTCGCTGGAATGGGGGCATTTTTTTGCGCGGTATCAAGAGCGCCGATCACAGCAGTAGTAATTATTTTTGAACAGACACAAGAGTTTCGGTTAGTCTTACCGCTGATGATTGTTTCTATTGTAGCTTTATTGATGGCAGAAAAGATAGATAAGAAATCTTTGTCTGACCAAATTTTAGATTTAAAAGGTCTACAAATAAACAAACCAATGTCAGCAAATGATTATTTAAGTTACATTCTTGCCGATAAAGTGATGCACACTCCTGTAGAAACCCTAGATTATAATTTAACTTTAAATGAAGTGAAGCAGAAATTTTCTAATTCTCACCATCGAGGTTTTCCTGTAGTTGATAATCAAGGTTTGCTGATTGGTATCGTTACTCAGACAGATTTAGCCAACACTCGAAAACGTCAACTTCCAGGGAATAGTATTTTAAAAGATTTTATGACACCCCATCCAATGACTGTTAAGACTACAGATAATTTGAGTGAAATTTTAAACCTTTTACATAGATACAAAATTAGTCGTTTACCTGTGATGGAAGGTCGTCATCTGGTGGGAATTATTACTGATACTGATATTATTAAAATAGAATCAGAACAATTAACTGACAATATAAATTTAAGAACTAATCTTTCTGTACCATCTTATGTAGTTTATCAAACTCAATCCCCTCAAGTTGGTAATGGTAGGTTATTAGTACCTTTGAGTAATCCTCGCACTGCTCCTGCATTATTAAAATTGGCTACTGTTATTGCTCGACAGCGCAATTATGAATTAGAATGTTTGCAAGTTGTCATTGTACCTCGTCAAAAATCTCCTGCTGAAACCGTTGTCGATACAACTGAGAGTCGCCGTTTGTTGGCAATGGCAGAACGTATAGCTAAAGATTGGCAAATTCCTATCCACACTCAAGTGCGCGTTAGTCACGATACTGCGGATGCTATTTTGGAAACTGTGAAAGAGAGACATATATCTTTAATATTGATGGGTTGGAAGAGCGAGCTTGCTCCTGGTCGTATTTTTGGCAGTATTGTGGATACTCTGATGCAAAAAGCTACCTGTGAGGTGGTAGTAATTAAGTGGGGTTCGATAAAATTGAGATATGGAGAAAAGGGTATTACTGATTTTGGCTATGATTTGTATTTGTTAGCGATCGCTAAGCTTTTAAATGACCAATACTTAAGATTATTTAGTGTTTATTTTTGCTGGCTCCAGCAACGCCAAGAAAAGTTAGCAAGTGTTGCCAATGAAAAATTTCATCCTGATTATTCGTACTCATTTTTAGGATGGCGAAAATGGTTAGTACCTCTCAGAGATATTTCTACTCAAGCAGCAGCAGTCAAACTTTTGCCTGCTTTGGTTTCTTTGAGTGTGAAGCCAGAAATTATTCTATGTCAAGTTTCCAAGCAAGTTGGTACTGCTCCTGATATTTACGAAATGAACGAAGCTGCTAGAATGCTGCAAAATAGGCTAAATACAGAGGTGACGACTACTTCAGTATGTTCTAACTTTGTCGCAGATGCTGTGATTGATTTGGCTAATGCTCATCACTCTGATGTGGTGGTTATTGGTGCTAGCAAACAAGGGTTTTTGAAGCAGATGATGAATGGTAATATTCCGGAAGCGATCGCTCGTGGTTCTAATTCTACTGTAATTTTAGTCCGAGCTGCAATTAATTATGCGATCTCCTCAAATAGTTAGGGTTGGCGCTTCTTCAGTCTTTTTTAAGGGTAGGGACGTTGCACCGACAAAAATGCGTTTTCCTTAGGGAATGCTCTGCTTTCCATGTCGCCGAGCGATACGCTCGGCGACATAAAAAGCGTACTTCTACTCTATAGAACCCCTAACCGTATCTTGACAAAGCTGTGTTTTTTTGCCTAAGTCAGGAGTCAACCCACCCCTAACCCCTCCCAGGAGGGGAAATAGGGAAAAAGCTAGCTAGAGTTAGAGCCTTAGATTCACCATCTCCCGATCTCCCGATCTCTCCATTTCCCCAACTAATTTTGGAGACCCGTTGAGGGGTTCTATATGTATTGCCTTTGCGTATCAATAACCACTTCTTCTACAACTCCAGGTTTCTCCTAACTCTTAACTACTCCCTACCCTAATCATCAGACTTTTGAGCGCCAACCCTAAGTAGTATACTCAGCGTTAATTTTTACATAGTCATAACTAAGGTCACATCCCCAAGCTTTTCCACTACCAATACCATCTCCAACTTTTATAGAAATTAACACAGTATCATCTTTGAGATATTCTCCTGCTGCCCTCTGTTTTAGATATTCACTAGCAGCAGGGCGGTCAAAATCTAAAGGTTGACCGTTCTCCATGAGCAAAAAGTCTCCCAACTTTACCTGTAACTTTTCCTGTTCAAACTTGACTCCAGCGCGACCTGCTGCTGCTGCTATTCTTCCCCAGTTAGGATCGCGACCAAAAATAGCTGATTTGACGAGAGAAGACCCGGCAATAGTTTTGGCAATTTGATTAGCAGATGCTTCATCAGAAGTTCCAGTAACTTGAACCTCTATCAAACAAGTCGCTCCCTCTCCATCACGAGCGATCGCTTTGGCTAAATAAATACAAACTTCTGTTAACATTGCCTCCAACTTTTCTGCTTCTGCTCCCATATTCGTAATCGCAGATGTGCGAGACTGACCGTTGGCTAGAGCAATGACTGTATCGTTGGTACTGGTATCTCCATCAACAGTAATTTGATTGAAACTGCGATTAACTGCTCTGGTTAACATTTCTTGCCATAATGGAGGAGAAACTGCTGCATCACAGGTAACAAATGATAACATTGTTGCCATATTCGGATGAATCATTCCCGAACCTTTCGCAATACCACCAATACGAACTGGGCGATCGCCTACCATAGTTTCTAAAGCGATTGATTTTGTAACTAAATCTGTAGTGATAATAGCTTTAGCTGCTGCTTCCCCACCTTCTGGAGAAACTGTAGAAAGTAAATTGGGAATGGCTGCTTTGAGAGCATCCATTTTAATTCGTTTGCCAATAACTCCGGTGGAAGCTAGTAAAATCGAGTCTGGGGAAATATTGAGTGCTTTACCTAATTCTGCTGCACTTTCCACAGCATCTTGCCAACCTAAATCTCCTGTAGCAGCATTTGCTTGTCCAGCATTACATAAAATTGCTTTAGCGCTTGGTTTCTCTTCTAAACGCTGGCGACAATAATCGACACAAGCTGCTCTGACTTGACTTGTGGTAAATACTCCCGCAGCGATCGCATCTACGTCGGACAAAATCAGAGCTAAGTCTGCTGCCCCAGAAGGCTTTAACCCTGCAATTATTCCTGTTGCCTGATATCCCTTGGGAGCTGTTACTCCACCAGTTATTACTTGCCAGTCTGACATTTTTCTTTCCTTATATTGGATAATTGTGACTGATTATACTAATGACTTAAAAGATAGCCGTTTAAATTTCATTAAAAATTTAGTATTACACTTATTTTGGCAGCCAATCTTCATCCAATATTTGTTCCAGAGAATAAGGGTTAATTTCTCGTAATTGAAGTTCTGATTTAACTTGAGCAATTTTTCTAGCTTTGCCATAAAGATAGTCAAGTCGTTCAGCTAAATAATTGCGTAAATTTGTTGTGAGTTTGTATTCTAACTGAGTCCGAAAAGTTAAAATTTTTCCACGCCAATGCCTGGAGTTATTAGCTCTTTCTGCTGACCAATATTGATAAAGTAGTAAATGTTGAATAATTAAAGTCACGAAACTTTCTACAGCACTTTTTTCACTTCTACCCAATCCTTCTAACTCCTCAATTAAATTATCATAATCTAGGTTTTCTAATTGACGATTATTTAGTAGTTTAATTATTTCTTCTAACCACAGGAAATAATCTACTTCATACAGTAATTTTAGATCGGTAATTTGATGAATCATGTTGTATATCTATTTGTGTTGTGAACAAGTTAACGATCACTTGTCTTAACATTAGTAACTTTTCGCTGGCTATTCTAATGCACCATTTTAGATGAAACGATCCACTACTGAACTACTTTACGCCATGTGCAACTTTTCCTGACTTACTAAATTTAAGGAGTTATTAAAATAGCCTTTTCAACTTTATGGCGGTTGTTGTATTTTCGTAGAAAGTTGCACACCGCGTTACTTTAAGTGTTATCAGCCTTTTCCCATAATACTTTCAGTATACTCTCCCATTCTAAATTCTAAATTTTAAATTCTACAGGACTTAGGGCGTGTCATCAATTAAATAAGTTGACAAAAAGGCTATTCTCTGTTAAGTAAAAATGGCGATCAGGGTTGGGTAGGTTCAAAGATAGCTCGCGCATACCTGAAATTGTGCGGTAGGTAGGGGCGGGTTTCTCAGTTAAATGAACGATTGTCACAGTTAGTTAGATAAACCCGCCCCCCCAATGATGTAATGAACAACTTTAGCTTTGTCAGTCTACTACTTTTGTTGATAAAGCTTCTAACATCTAATTGATGACACACCCTAAGCAAATGTACTATATCTAGGGTTGTTGCGTAAGTCCTGTATTTTTGACTTAAGAAATTGGCCGATAAACTCGATAGTCAATTTCTGGAAAAATATTGTCGATCGCTTCAATTTTTTCCAACCAACCAGAGTCAATCTTTCCTTCTAAAATATCTTCATACAGCTTATTAAAACGCATTAAATGCGATCGCGTCCTCCGCACAGCATAAGGAACCATAGTACCCGTACTCATAATAAACGCCCAGTCAGAAGATTGAGCCAGTAATAATTCTCGACTGGCCTGATTTAGGGCCTTTAGTACCAATTCATCCTGTGCTTCGTATCGCGCCAATTCAACCATCCTTTCTGCGGCCTGATGCAAATGAGGATAAATCCAAGAATTAGTATGATTGAGCCAATATTCATGGAAACCCTTATATCCCCAACTCGACTGTGCTGGAAGACAAACTTGATGTTCAGGATGTTTCTGTAAATAATCTGCTAAATGAATCATTCGATAACTGCTCTGGTCATACCAAGTTTTACGGAATAGGATATCCAAAAACCAAGGTCCTTCATACCACCAGTGACCAAACAACTCAGCATCGTAGGGAGAAACAATTATTGGCAACCTCTCCATAATATGGTATAGATGCTCGACCTGCCGTTGCCGATTAAACATAAAATTACCAGCGTGTTCTGCTGCTTTTTCTCTTGCCCAGTATGGGTCATAAAGTTGTTTATCTGCTAACCCTAGATCCCGACCTGTAATTTTATGATATTTAATCCCTGTATTTTTGCGCTGGCCATTCGGCATAATATAAGGCTTAATATATTCATATTCTGCTTCCCAGCCTAAATCTTTATAAAATTCTCTATATTCTGGGTCTCCTGGATATCCGAGTTGGGAAGACCATACTTGTTGAGAAGATTCATGGTCTCTCGAAAAAACGGCGACTCCTGATTTAGTAAAGATAGGAGCATAACTCCCGTATCTGGGCCTGGGTCTAGCATAGAGTACACCATGACTATCTGTTAAGAAATAACGTATACCAGCATCCGCTAGTAATCGTTCTAGACCTTCATAATAAGCACATTCTGGTATCCAAATACCTCTGGGGCGACGGCCAAAATTTTGTTCATAATGTTGACAAGCAACTTCTATTTGTGCCCAGACTGCCTGGGGGCACATTTTCATTAGTGGGAAGTAACCGTGGGTAGCGCCACAGGTCATAATTTCTAGATTATTACTGTCTTGAAATTGCTTAAATGCTGTAATTAGGTCACGGTCATAACGTTCCCAGACTTCTCTGACATTGTTAAAGTGAGTGGCGTAATGTTCTGCAAGGTAGCGGACATGACCGTTGTGGATATTGTGGTCAATTTCCTTTTCTGCTAATTCTTCCAGTAAGGTTAGGTGATGTTCGTAGCGGTCTTGTAGTAGGGGGTCTCGTAGCATGGACACCAAGGGAGGTGTTATGCTCATGGTCATTTTAAAGTTTACACGATCTTGCTTTAACCCCTCAAACATTTGGATGAGGGGGACATAAGTTTCCGTAATTGCTTCAAATAGCCACTCTTCTTCTAAAACATAATCGCTTTCTGGATGTCTGACAAAAGGGAGATGGGCATGAAGAACAAAGGCGAGGTAGCCAATAGCCATAGTCTTTAATAGGTAATAAAGTAAGGTGAACTGAAATTGAAATTGAAAAAAATTATAATATTTTCTTTATGATTGTAATGCTAAAGAGTACAAATTTAGAATTTAGAATTTAGAATTGGATAGTATCAGGAAGGCAGAACGGAAGGAATAAGGTAAGAAGGTTAGGATTTACACGGGAGGAACCCGGTTTCTAGGAGAAATCGTTGTTTTGAGCAGTAATAATCTACCCTCGTACCGGGTTTCTGGGTTCATCTGCGTAAGTCCTGAAGGTATAAACTTTTTCATCGACTAATTATCCGGATACAAGTGTATATGTTCATAATTTTATCTACAGTTCAATCTCCCCATCTCCCCATCTCCCACAACTATATAACGAGTATTTAACCGGATTTTATATTATATATAACTTCACTACTATCAAGAACTGCTTCCTGTAATGCTCCTACTGAAAACTTGGCTCCTGTTAAATTAGCTCCCCTCAAATCAGCGTTAGTAAAATTTCCTCTCTCACAGTTGGCATTTTGAAGATCGGCAGCTCTGAGATTAGCATCTTGAAAATTTAAGTCTTGCAAACTTAAACCAATTAGCACACAGTTAGAAAAATCATTATTTCCTGCATCTAATCTTTCCCTAATTTGCTGTCGCCATAGCTTGTTAAACATTCCTATCTCAGATAACTTAGAAATCAAATAAATTAACTTATTATTAGACTCTATACCGCGAAGAGTACCCTGAACATCATACCAGTTGAGCCAAGGTAATAATCCCTCTGGAGACTGAAGGGAAAAATTGACCTTATTTTCGTGATAAGCATCAGCAGTTTGAGCATAACCACGACCTACACAATTAATAAAATTTTTCTCTACCTTTGCCAGATCTTCACTTTGAGTAGATAGGGTGCGCCAAATTCTTTCTTGCACACTAAAACCAAAATGCCCATGAGAATATACTATCCACAGTAAATCAATGGTTCGGAAATCCAGTAAAGGTAATTTATAAACAAATTTTTCATTCAGACAACTGGAAAAATGACCATAAAACGAGGAAGCCGGAAACTCTTCCCGATGGATACTTTCCAGCATTTTTTGATAATTCTGTAGTAAGCGAGTAAGTTGATTAAATATCTCAGACTGAATATTTTTGTTGATTGTCTTCAAAACCTCTTTGGCTTCCCGAATACCTTCGTATATATCTATTCTAAAAGCAATTTCACACAATAAGCGGAAGGTTTCCCTATCCGCTTTTTGCCATTGAGATGCTGCTAGTAAATCTTGCAGTTTTTTGTAGTTAACTCCTAATGCTGAGTGCAACTCTATATCCGTAACCAATTTTTTCTTGGGATCAAAAATGACATCTCTAGGACGTTGCCAGACTTTTTCAATGATTTCAGCGATCGCTTCCCCAAGTGTTTCTGATGAAATATTCTCTTCTCCCAACTTTTGCCACAACTTAGAAGATATGTAGTAAGGACGAGGCATTTGTTCATAAAGCCGTTTAGCATAACCCCCTGTCACCCCCACCGGAATTACCACTGCACCCATTTCTATTGCAGTTTCAGCTTCTTGTTTTGCACCTGGTCCCCCTTCTATAAGTACATAAACCGATGCCATGCGAGCTAAAATTTCTCGACGCTCAAATAAAGTTTTACCTCCATAAAGATTTAGACCATATTCCCAGGGTTGAAATCCTTCTGGTTGGATATGATACACTAAAGCTGGTTGATGTTGCTGATAGCATTCTTGCCAAAAACTACGGGAGACTGCTTCAGGTATACCTGTGACTCCACCTGTTAAGAGAGCTAACTTTTGAAATGATGTAGCAAGTTTTCTACCAGTAGCATTGCATATTGCCTTGGTAGTTACACCCCAAAATGAGGTACTGCCAATGATTGCTACTCGATACTCAGATTGAATTTGAGTAAGTAACTGTCTAGCTATTTTGCTTTCATATTTTTGCCTAGAAGTGGGGGAAGTTATGGAAGTTGGCAGGTTTATTTTGTATTGTTCGTAATTATCCAGCTCGTGACAAACAAAAATTATTCTCCATGGTAAAGGGTGATTTTCCAAAAATGTCAGGGCTTCTGTGAGAGCTATTTTCGCAGCCCAATCTCTAGGAAAGCCACGCATTCCGGTGCTAATACAGGGAAACGCGAGACTATGAATTTGGTTTTGTGCTGCTAGTTGCAAACAGTTCCGATAACATCTGGCTAGCTGTTTGCTGGATATTTTACTATTGGTTTTATCCCAAACTGGGGCACAGGTATGAATGATGTATGAAGCTATAAGTTTATAGCCTTTAGTAATTTTAGCTTCGCTAGTTTCCAGCCATTCTATTTGTCTTGTGGCTTTTATTATTGCTTCTCCTGCTGCTTGGTAAATTTGACTAGATAATCCATGACCACGAAGACTATTGTCAGTAGGATTCACGATCGCTTCTACCGATTGATAAATAATATTGCCTTGAGTAATGCTCAAGCGTTTACCACATTGTAGATTTTTCCTAGAAGTCTGCGTACTTTTCCCTGGTTTATTCATACTTGATTTTATATATAAAAATAATTAATTTTCATTATTATACAGATTTTCCTTGATATTTGCTGAGTATAAATTTATGTGTTTATTAAAAGCAGAAATTACTAATAGATATTTCCAGGGAACAGGGAACAGGTATGGAGGGAATAGGTATGGAGGGAATAGTTGGAAAAGTGTTTTCTAGTCTAAAAGCCATCATCAGTCGATGTCCTAATTGCCTTGTCGGTTGCTATACTTTTTGATTACCCGTAACCTATTTAGGGTTTGCTGATTTATCGGGAACCGTAAAAGTCTTTTTTAAGGGTAGGGATGTTGTATGCAACGTCTTTACGGAAGCGCTTGAGTAGGGAGTAGTTAAGAGTTAGGAGAAACGCGGAGTTGTACAAAAGGTAGTCATTCTTAGTTTCTCCTTATTTTTTCTGTCATAATTACCCTAAAATCCTTACTTTTTCCTCTCCATAAACCGAAAATTTGGTACTTTTGCGGTTCCCGATAAATCAGTACCTAAAATTATTCAAACCTTTATTGAATAGTGCTTTCCTCTTTAATCAGCTAACCCTATTTAGGATTGCTATATTAGGAATTATTCACTAACACAAGAAACCGAATTTATGCAGGAAATTCTGGGGAATAAACCAGGTTTCTGCATAGGTAATTTCTAACTAACTAAAATAACTTTTGACAATCTTGATAATTCTCTCCGAGGCATAACCATCACCAAAGGGATTAACTGCCATTGCCATTTCTTTATATTTGCTAATATCACTCAATAATTCTCCAGCAGCAGTCACAATATTATTCGTATTAGTACCAACAAGTTTAGCAGTTCCCGCCATTATTGCTTCTGGTCTTTCTGTTGTTTCTCGTAATACTAAAACTGGCTTACCCAAACTAGGAGCTTCTTCTTGTAAACCCCCAGAATCAGTTAATATTAAATAAGAATTTTGCATAGCTCCTACTAATTGACTATAATCAAAAGGTTCTTCTAAAAATACTCTTGGATGATTCCCTAAAATTGCTTTTAAAGGTTCCCTAACTGTGGGATTTTTATGGAGAGGTAAAACTAAAGCAGTGTCAGGAAATTTATCTAGAATTTGCAAAAATGCTTGAGCAATTTTTTCTAAAGGTTCTCCCCAATTTTCTCGCCGATGAACTGTTGCTAATATTACTCGATATTTAATCCAATCTAAACCATTAATCTGACATTGAGGTTGAGATTTTGCTACTTTTAACAAAGCATCAATTACCGTATTTCCTGTTTGATGAATTTCTCCTATGACCCCTGATTTTTGTAAATTTTCCATAGCCAAATTTGTAGGAGCAAAATGTAATTGAGCTATCTGAGAAATTAAACGACGATTGGCTTCTTCTGGATAGGGATTAAATAAGTCATTAGTTCTTAAACCTGCTTCTACATGACCAACAGGAATTTTTTGATAAAATGCAGCTAAAGAAGCAGCAAAAGCGGCGCTAGTATCTCCCTGAACTAATACTAATTGAGGTTGCAATTGGAGAAATAATTCTTCTAGTCCTTGTAAACTTCGACACAGAATATCTGTCAATGTTTGTCTAGTTTGCATAATTGCTAAATCTTGGTTAGCTTTAATATTAAATAATTCCATTACTTGGGTAACCATTTCTTTATGTTGACCAGTCAAAATTACCAGGGTATCAAAATTAGGAGAACTTTGAAAAGTTTGGATAACTGATGCTAATTTGATAGCTTCGGGGCGAGTTCCTAAAGTGATTGCTACTCGAATAGGAGTGTTGGGCATTTCTATTTAATTTGATATGTTTTTCAGACAATAATCAGAATTATATAGCAATTTTGATACTGATAAGTTACAAAATTTCTAAATATTTAGCAGTTAGGTATTTATTGTAGTGTAAGCATTAAGCATTTAGCTTTTGAACTTAATAAGTGTTTGTGCAAAATTAATTACACATCTATACAAACTGAATTATTTTCCTTCTCAAGAGTACAGAGAATTAGAATAGGTAAATAATTTTGCTTAGGTACTTAACTTACTAAAGTTAGTTAATGGCCTGTTTATTTCCTACGGAATGCTAGGCAAATATAAGTTTGACTTCTTTTTCAAGGCTAATTTATATTTGGTGTGCTATTAAGTTAGTAATTCATAGCTAATAACTGAATGCTTATAGCTTACTTTAAAGCTATTTTAAGGTAATAAACTACATAGCTCAATAGACTATTAAGGTTAATTAATGGACTTTTAACGATACTTTTAATTCTTGGAAATTTCTGAATTGTTTTTCCCTCCTTTAAAAGTAATAAAGCTATTAGGGCAGCTCCTTCGCACCAGGCTAGCTAATGGCTGACTGCTCAATGCTGAATGCTTACCTAAATAGACATCTGCAAAAATCAAAAATATAATCCATTATTATATATAAATCATCAATTAGTCCCCCTGTTCCCTGTTTCCTAAAAAAGCTTTATTAGTTGAGGTCAATTGTATCTTACTATCAAAACCGACTTTAAGGGTTATATTCTTCATTTAAAGCCATTTTTAGGTTTAGATAAGGTCAGCTCTCAGTAATAATATCTAAATCTTAAGAAATAGCCGTAAACAGACTTTTCCAAAAATTAAAAATATAATCAATTCTTATCCATAAATAATCAATTACTCCCCCATTCCCTGTTCCCTAAAAAAAGCTTTATTATTCGAGGTCAATTGCATCTTACTATCAAAGCCGATTTTAAGGGTTATATTCTTCATTTAAAGCCATTTTTAGGTTTAGATAGGGTCAGCTCTCAGTAATAATATCTAAGCCTTAAGAAATAGCCGTAAATAGAAATCTGCAAAAATCAAAAATATAATTAATTCTTATCTATAAATCATCAATTACTGCCCCTGTTCCCTGTTTCCTGTTCTCTGTTCCCTCTTTTCGGAAGATGTCTAATGAATATAGACCCTAGAGAATTTCATATTTTTCAGTTAAAAATTTCATATTTTTGGAGCAAATATTCTGATAGTTTACCAGTTAAATAGTAGTCATTTTATGTAATTTATAAGATTTTTGAATTAAAATTTTTTATGAATGGACAAAAATCACATAATACTTCACCTACTATAATGGTGGTAGATGACCAAGAATATATGCGTTATTTGCTGTCTAGAGCTTTAAAATTAGAAGGGTATGAGATAATAGAAGCAAGTAATGGCAAAGAATGCCTGGAAAAATGTAGCACTCAAATACCAGATTTAATTTTACTAGACCTAATGATGCCAGAAATGGATGGTTTTAATTGCTGTGTTAAATTGCAAAAACTTTTTAACGAGAGTTTATCAAATAATTTTTGTCTTGGGAACCTAGATAGCAACCCTTTAATTTATCAAACTCCATTATTAATAATCACTTCTCTTGAAGATAAAGAATCTGTTGATTTAGCTTTTAAAGTTGGGGCAATGGATTATATTACTAAACCAATTAAATTGACAGTTTTACTGAAGCGAGTTCATCGAATTTTGCAAATTAATGAAGTGGTAAAAGAATTAAGGCAGCAAACAGAAAATGCCAAATTTATGAGTTTTATTCAAGAACGGATACGTCAATCATTACAACTTGATGAAATTCTAAAAACTACAGTAGATGAAGTCAGAAGTTTTCTGAAAACTGACAGAGTATTTATATATAAATTCAAGCCTGATGGAACAGGAGAAGTAGTTATGGAATCTGTGAGTTTTTATCAAACATCTGTTCTAGAAAGCATGAATAAATTTAGTAATAATGGACATAATAAATTGGCAGATAAAGAAGATATACCTATTGCAGATCTAATTCCATATCATGTTAAATTTCTGACTCAGTTTCAAGTAAAGGCTAACTTAGTAGTACCAATATCAAAGATTAATACAGAACAAAAATCTGCAGAAGATTTTGATTATACTCAAGAACAATTGTGGGGATTATTAATTGTTCATCACTGTTCAGAACGAAGAAAATGGCAGCCTTTAGAAATTGAATTTCTGGAACGTTTAGCTGGACAGTTAGCGATCGCTATTCAACAATCAGAAATATATCAAAAATTAGTAATTGCTAATCAAAAGTTAGTTGAATTTGCCAACTATGATAGTTTAACTAAGGTTGCTAACCGTCGTGTATTTGAAGAATATATGGATAAAGAATGGCAACGTATGGCAAGGGAAAAAACACCAATGACTTTGATTTTATGTGATGTTGACTATTTCAAAGGTTACAATGATACTTATGGTCATTTAGCAGGAGATAGATGTCTGCAAACTATTGCTAATGTAATTAAAACAGAAGTTAAGCGACCGGCAGATTTAGTTGCACGTTACGGTGGGGAAGAATTTGTAATTGTATTACCTCTAACAACTGCTCAAGGTGGATTTGATTTAGCAGAATTAATTCGTCAGCGACTTTTAGATTTAAAATTAGTTAATTCTGGTTCCAAAATATCAGAATTTGTTACTCTTAGTTTAGGTGTAGCAAGCACTATTCCTTTATCAGAAGTTTCCTGGGAAAAATTAGTAAAAATAGCAGATAAAGCCCTTTATAAAGCAAAGGAAGAAGGACGTGATCGCGTAATTATTAAAAATTTTTAAATTTTGGTATTTAAGCTTTAGTTTGGTAACACAACCTTCCCAGTTGTTACAGCTACCGAAGGCTGTGTGACAAATAATAATTTTAGTATTTAAGCTTTAGTTTGGTAAGACAACCTTCCAGGTTGTTACAGCTACCAAAGGCTGTGTTACAGGGGATAGAGATTAATCTTCAAAAGTTTGGTAATACAACTTTCCAAGTTGTTACAGCTACCGAAAGCTGTGTGACAATTGAACATTCCTTCTTTTCTAGAATGGAGTATTGCAGTTAAATAACATTTTTTCTATCTGAGAATCAATAAATAATGGTTGAACTGGAATTTTAACAAGTAACTTTTGAAAGGAGCAATTATCTTGGCTAATAGTTTTTTCTAACTCTATTTTGATTTGTTGCCGATAGAAACCACATAATGGTTCCCACCTTTGAGATTTTTGAGGAACTAATGCTAAAATTTCTGGAGAAAGTTGGTTTAATTTAGTTGCCCAAGTTTGAATAATATTCGAGTTCAACAGAGGTAAATCACATCCTAATAATAAAATCCAATCACTATTAATTTGAGTTAATCCCTCAGTAAAAGCAACTAAAGGACCTTCATTTTTTAACTCAATTAACCATTCACATTCTATAGGTATAATTGGTTGATATTTTTCCGGCCACGGAGTAATAATATAAACTTTTTCTGTACATTTATTTGCTACTTGATACACCCTTTTTAACATAGGTATATTTTCCCAAAGCATTAAGGCTTTATCTTGACCCATACGAGAACTTTTTCCACCTGCAAGAATGAGTGCTACTAAATGATTTTTAGAGAGTGAAGATTTATTCATATCTAAGCTTGATAGATGTTTGTTATAACGAAAAAAACTGTAGGGGTTTAGTCTCCAAATCCCTTAGCACTTGGATTTGGAAACCAAACCCCGCACTTATAAAATCTTACAACCTAATTTAAGATTGCTATAATTTTCTTAAACGAGGGAATAGTTAGGGAGTTTCATACAACCTTTGTAGCGAGAAGCCAAAATAAAAATACAAGACTTACGCAACGGCAATAATTGTAGAGACAGTATCTGGCATAATTGCCAAATTATACACCATACAGCAGTTTTCATTTCGGTAGACCACAGTAGGGACGTTAGCATTTTTGTTATGCAACGTCCCTACCAGGTTTTGGTAATAGGGATATGATTCATCAATTTTAAAAGGACTGTATATTGGGGTAATGCGTAATTCCTGAAAATAGTTAATACCCTACTGAGCGATCGCTATTTTTGTAGTTATACTTAAGCTAACAACTTAATCATTTCTTCAGTAACAACTTCTACTTTCAGAAAGCGGCAAATAGCTTCAATTTTATTCCCTTTACCAATTTTAAATTCCAGATGTAACCAATTTTCCGGTGACAGACCAAGATTCTCTATCCAAGATGAAGGAGTAACTTGCCTCCATCCTACGATTGTACCAAGATTTCTGGGAGAAGTGACATTTGTAAGCAAACCTATCTGAGGTAAAAATTCTATTTGGAGATGAGTACAGGAAACCAAAGTAACCTTAAGCGGTTGGTCAACTGTTGCTACTTCTGCTTCACTTGAGTCTAATTCCCAGTAGTAGTTAAGATTAAGTATATAATCGTTAGGAAATTGCCAATTCATTGAAAGTAACTCAGCTTCTGTAAAATCGTACTCTAAACTGCTCCCTGTTCCCTATTCCTTTTCTTCACTAACAGACTTTTTCAGTAAACCCTAACTACAAAATAGAGCATTTAGGTGACTATATCACAAGTCAGTATCTTAAAATCACCCATCCTAACCTCTAATTTTTTCTGGAGATAGATTTGCTAAAAATCTTATTCCAAAAGGTTTTTACTTTAATTGTCACCCCTCCAGTCAATTGAGAACAGTTGATGACAGATATCTATAAATTATGCTTCACTCCATAATCACAGGATTTGTATTAGTCCTAAAATTAACCACATTGCCAATAACAGCGATCGCTGGTGCTTCAAATCCAGTCGCTTCAATTTTTTCTACAATATTATTGAGAGTACCAATTAATTCTTTTTGCTCTGGACGAGTTCCCCACTGAATTAAAGCTACAGGTGTTTCTAGGTCACGTCCGGCAGCAATCAGTTCTTCGATCACATTATGCAAGTTATGCACACCCATATAAATCACTATTGTTTCTGAACCATGGGCGATCGCTTCCCAATTAATTTCGGGTCGATATTTACCTGCTGCTTCGTGACCTGTAACAAAGGTGACTGAGGAACTATAGTCTCTGTGAGTTACAGGGATACCAGCATAAGCAGGTGCAGCGATACCGGAAGTGACACCAGGAACAACTTCCACAGATACTCCTGCTTGCATTAAGTCTTGGAGTTCCTCTCCACCGCGACCAAAAACAAAGGGATCGCCTCCTTTTAAACGTACTACTACTGCATGGGTTTTAGCTTTTTCTATTAGTAGTTGAGTTGTTTCTATTTGCTCTAGGGAGTGACGACCGCGACGTTTTCCTGCATTAATTTTTTCCGCAAGGGGGTTGATCATTCCCAGAATAGTTGGACTGACTAGAGCATCATAGATCACAACCTCAGCTTGCTCTAATAGAACTTTGCCTTTGAGTGTCATTAGTCCGGGATCTCCGGGTCCTGCTCCTACTAAATATACTTTGCCTACAAATTTTATGTGCTTCATATTCTGGGATGGCGATAAAAACTAAATTACTTTAATTGTACCTCTAAATTACCATTATCATAAAATAGAATCGTAAACTCTGCCCACTCTGTTTTGAGTGATTCTTTTTTAAGATTAGCTTCAGAATTAACTAGACTAGGTATAGGTGTCTTTTCCAAATTATCTACTGCTATTTGATTAAAAGGTTCATAATCAGCGATCGCGCCATTTTTATCTATTTTAACTAAGTATATTGAAGTTAGATTTACCGGAGTTTTCCAGTTTTTATAAATAGTATTGTATAGTTTTTGTTTTAATTGTAATAATTCTGTTTCATTGGTAATTTTGTTAGCTATTGGTTCTACATTTTGAGGTGGAGAATGAGTATTTTTTTTCCAAGAATTTTTATTTAACAACTCAAATTTATTATACAGCTCGTCTAAGGTTTTATTTTTTTCTGTTGAAGTTGAATCGTAAACAACATTAGCCACAACTTTTTCTTTATTTAATCGATGAATATCTCCAGTAATCAGGATACGATAAAATCCAGAAATTATCACCAGAACAATAGTAGTTAATGAAACTAATGATGCTGTTTTAAATCGTTCGGTTAATTCCGTTGTACTATGAGCAATCATATCTTGCTCTGAAATATCTGTTTTCACCATTATCATTTCCGCTTCTTGGCGTTGGATAGTTATTTCTCTGCTTGAACCAACCCTAATGTGCAATGGACCCAACAATTTGCTTTTACCCAAAACTTGCACTGGTTTATTAGAAACTATTCCCTTTTTTTCTAGTCTCTGAACAATTCCTCTTGTATCGTCATTGCTGATAATTCGTTCAACTATTCCTATTTGTCCTGTTTTTAAATGCAATAAATTCATCATCGTTTTAACTTATTTTTTTATGTACGTTGAAAGAATTATATTTTTTTTTAGAAAAAATTTCAATACTTAATACTAAATTTAACATACCTCTACAAAAATTAAAATTTACCTAAGTAGTCGGACCAAGTTAATTTCCTAGTTGAGAGAGGCTACAAGAAAGGGAGAAAAGAGAGTCAACAGAATATGTAATTAATTTTGTTTATGTACTTATTAAAAATTAGTGAGGTACAAAGTTTTATCCGTAAATGAGAAATAGAGATATTAGTTTTGAGCTATAGAAATCCTCAATATTTTTTGACAAATCAAAAAGTAAATAGAAAAACTGATTTCTGGGGAACCGTAACTCTCACCTGTTCATAGTTAAGCGTTTCCTGTTCCCTAAAAGCTTTTGAATTTTGTACATAAATAAAATAGGATTGCTATATATCTATGTCACTATTCTAAAAAGTGCTGTAATTGTTGATACTAACTTACTAAAATACAGTTGTAAGTATTTATTCATCTTCTATTAGCTATAGCAATTTTCAATACGTTGTCATACTTTATCTCCCCTTGTATTATAAGTTGTATCTCACAATTAGCATAAAAAAGAAAGTAGCTTAGTAAGTATTTATACTGTATTAATTATTTCTATTTAAGTTTCTCATTGGTCAAATTATCAGGAAAGTATTAAGTATAAATACTTACTTATATGGATTCAGTTTAACAGTTTTAAAATAATCTATGTTTTGTAAAGCTGCAAAAATTCCTGTAAATTCTATTAGTTTGCTAATGTCAAAAATTCCGGATTTACCATCTTAAAATTTCCGATAAAGTTGAGAGTTTTCTTGATAGCTAAATTCTATGATATCTTTTAACATAATTTACTCCAAAGATTCAATTTTTTCTAAAGGATTTTACTCTATAGTAATCCTAAATAGGTTGTAATATTTTATCTAAGGGGGTTTGGAGACCAAACCCCTACAGTTTTTTCTAATGAATGATTTTATATTGCTATATATTCAATTCCCTTACGGTTTTAACCAGAGGTAATTATCTATTAATGAATAATAGATAATGAATATTTTTTCCCGCTTCAGTAACCCAGAAACAGGGTTGATTTTTGTGGTATAAAAGCAGATAAACCTGGTTTACTAAATACCTCAAGATACTAATATATACCTGCCATAAACCCGGTTTATTATAGAGGGAAAAATAATCTTATTTTTTCTGCTGCATTCGAGCTAACATATTAGACCTAAATTCGGCAAATGCTGCTTCTGTCGCTGCAGAATTTTGCCATGAGGAACGTGTCATTAAATTTTTACACCAAGCGCTAACTTTAGGATATTCATCTAAGGAAATACCTCCTCTGGAAATTAGAGGAATTATTGTTCCAGCAACAACGTCAGCTAAAGTAATATTGTCACTACCAAAATAAGGGCGATCGCCTAATAATTTCTCAAAGAATGTAAGGACTGTGGAAATTTTTGCTTCCGCTTTTGCAACTTTTTCTGTGTCTTCTCCAGGCATATCTAAAATTCGTGATATTAATGGATTAATTGCAGGCAATAATTCATTAACACTCACCATTTGTACCATCCTTACAATTGTTAATTCTTCTACCTCTTTAGGTAACATATTAGGGGTAGGATATTTGGCTTCTAAATAGTCAAGAATTGCTAAAGATTCGACTACATTAAAACCATCATCTACCAAAGCAGGAATGTGATGAAAAGGGTTAATTGCTAAAAATTCAGGTTTAAATTGTCCTCCATTAAGTTTGACTTCTACTAATTCAAATTCAAGTCCTTTTTCTAATAGTGTTATCCAAACACGGCGGGAGTTAGGAGATACGGGGGTGTGATAAAGAGTTATCATTTAAAGAACCTCACAAGTTTATGAATGAGTTTAGCATTATTGATTTTAGCATTAAACAGGACTTACCCAGGGTGAAGCCAGAAACCCGGTTTTTTTTCGTAAGTCCTAATTCAACTTAATATTTCAGGTAAAAGTCTTGGGTTAAAGAAATAAATTCTCAACCCAGAAACCGGGTTTCTTTTCGTAAACCCTAATTCAACTTAATATTTCAGGTAAAAATCTTGGATTAAAGAAATAAATTCGGGTGTATATATATCTTGTTTATTTTTGATAGTAAGAATATTTTCTTGTAATGGTAATTGTTGTTTACTTAGTTCCAGCAAAATTCGTTTCACAGGAATTTCTTGGTTATGTTTAACATACAGTTTTCTCTGACAAAATAATCCCAAATCTTCTGCCTTTTCTTGAAAATTTATAGCTGGTTCCACTGGATAAATTACAGCTAATTTACCTGTTGCTGATAAAAGTTTAATTGCTGTTTTTAATAAATCAGTTTGTGAAAGGAAATCGGTATGTCTGGCAACATTTCTTGCCTGATTTGCAGCTTTATAAGCATTTTCAAAAAAAGGTGGATTTGAGACAATTAAATCATAACGTTTTTGGCAAATTTTTGTATATTCTTGGATGGAATAATTGAAGATTTTAATTCGGTTTGACCAAGGCGATCGCTCTACATTTTCCTTAGCTTGAAGAAATGAGTCTTTGTCAATTTCTACAGCATCAATAAATGTTCCATATTGTTGACTAGAACGCTGTGCCAACATTAAAGCAATTAAACCAGTACCAGTGCCAATATCTAAAATTTTTTCTGCACCCGAAATATCTACCCATGCTCCCAATAAAGTACCATCAGTACCAACTTTCATAGCACATTTATCTTGCCAAACAGTAAACTGTTTAAATTGAAATTTATTTCCTTTCATATTCTAAATTTTTCTCCTGATATCTATATCAATAATTATCCTCCTCAAAATTTACTCTGATTTAGCTGAAATTTTTTCATAATTACGTTATCTTAAAATAAATGTAAATTTATTAGGACTTACACTGGAGGAACCCGGTTTCTAGGAGCAACCGAGTTTCTGGGTTCAGTTCAGTTTCTGCGTAAGTCCTGTTTATCTGAAATAAGGACTAATAATGGTAACAGAAAAAATTCTCAAACAAGACACCCAAAAGACAATAGAAACAGAAACATTTCAGTGGACAAAACAATGGTATCCAGTAGCAGTTGTAGACCACACTGACTCATCTCGACCATATCCATTTCAGCTACTGGGGAAAAATTTAGTTCTGTGGCAGAATAATAGTGGAAAATGGTCTTGCTTTGAAGATGTTTGTCCTCACCGACTCGTTCCTTTTTCCGAAGGTAGAGTAGAATCAGATGGAACTCTGATGTGTGCATACCACGCTTGGCGCTTTAACTCCGAGGGCAAGTATGTCAGCATTCCTCAGTCTAAAAATAAAGAAACCGAAGCCAAAAATTGTGCTGACAGTAAATCTTGTGCTATTGTCTATCCCACCCAGGAACGTCAAGGTTTACTTTGGGTATGGGCAGAATCTGGAGAACAAGCTCAGGTAGAAAGTCAGTTACGGGAACCCAGGGTTATTCCTGAACTAGAAAACCCATCAGACAAAGTTGTGAAACTATATTGGAGTATGCGCGAACTTCCCTACGGTTGGGATTTATTTATGGAAAATGTTTCAGATCCAGCTCATGTTCCAGTTTCCCACCACGGAATAATGGGTAGCAGATATGATGAGGATAAATATTATGACATGATTCCAGTGAGGAAATTTTCTACCCAGGAAGGTTTCTCTTTTGAAATCAGACCAATAAAAGTACCTGGTATGAAACAAGCTATCCATGATTTTCAACCACCTTGTCACATGAGAATTTTCACTGAACTTGAGGGTGGTGGAAAATCCATTTTGGCTTTGTATGCTAGTCCTTCTCGGCCTGGTTGGTGTCGAACTATTGGATGTCAGGTGTTTGTAAAAGATGACCAAGGAAAACGAGCGAAAGGTTTAGGATTCTTTGGTTTGCCAATGCCTGAATGATTGAGTCATGTATTAGGTCCTATATTTTTACACCAAGATTTGGTCTTTCTTCATTATCAGGAGAAAATCCTAGCAAGGCAACAGCAAGGAAAATATCTAGATATGATTTATACGCCTAATCCTCAAGATAAAATGGTGATTACATTCCGCAGATGGTTGGAGAAATCTGCTGGAGGTGGGATACCTTGGAGTCAAGAATGTAATCCCGAAATACCACTACCAGAATATGACAAACGTAAGCTTTTTGATGTTTGGGAAACTCACACGAAACATTGTCTGACTTGTCAGAATGCACTGAAAAATATTAATCGCTTCAAAATTTTGACCTACGTTTTGGCAGCGTTATGTTTGTGTTTGGGGATAATTATTGATGCACGGACGATCGCTATTCAAGTAGCTACAGCAGCAGTAACTGAAACGGCAACTTCTGTTTCTGGTTTGGCATTGCCTCCACTAGGATTTTGGTTGGCGGTTGGAGGTGCAGCTTTATTTGCTTTCGGTGGATATAAGTTGCAACAGTTGACTAGATTGTTTTATGTTTATGAGTTTGAACACGCAGATAATGATTAAGCTGTTTCAGTTATCAGTTATCAGTTATCAGTATCTCTCTGAAGCATCTGGATGACAGCAATTTTCATTTGGGTAAATCACAGTCGGGACGTTACATGAGATGTCCCTAAAACATTAATTGATTTTATTTTTAATTTTTAGAGATATCTATGTAGATAGTAAATCCCATTCACATTTAGGAGAAAAGAGATTAGGAGTTACCCATGAACGCTATTCGTAGTGGATTGTTTGATCTAAAATGGTGCATTAGGAAGACACCGTAGGGGCGGGTTTTACAGGTGAGTTAACGAGTTGATCTAGTTTACTAGATCAACCCGCCCCCAGTGATATAAGCCACCATCTCAGGGGTGGGTTTATGTAAATTCTAGAAATCTATGAAAATTTCCTGAGAAACTCGCCCCTACCTATTGCACCATTTTAGATGAAACGGTCTAGTAGGGTGCGTTTTGCGTTCCGCAAAGCTCCGCTTTATATGTCGGCTCAAGCGCCGAAACGCTACGCGACATGTAAAGCCTATCTCGTAATGCACTGATAATCTATATCTAGTGCCTCCCGTGTAAGTCCTGAGAGATATTACCGTTAAAAGTCAACTAGGCAAAGGCAGTTTATTCACGATTCATCTACCTTGTATTTCTGAGACATTTGATTGAATACTAATTACTGGCGATTTTTTTTGCATATTTCCTTTTATCTCTTATATTGTCGGTTAATTTGGAACCACATAATAATTCCTGTCACTGCTAGCATTAACATTCCAAAGGCATTTAAAAATGGGTAAATCATCTCTAAATTAATTCTCCCAAACTTACCTCTATGCCATTCTAATAGCCAAATAAAATCATTGGCTTTACCAGTAATAACTGATATCTGAAAAAGAGAACCTGTAACTAAACTAAGTAGTACAGGAAATAACATTACTGGAGCAAATAAATAGTGAAGTTGGCGTAGTCTGGCTTTATTAATTTTCATAACTCAAAAACAAAAATTCAATTGAGGACAAAGATAATAAATAGGTAAGCATTCAGCGGTCAGCTATTACTTTTAGTTTGCGATCCAAGCTTTTTCATTTGAGAATGAAAAATTACTATAAAAGTCAGTTTCCAGGTCTATATTCGTTTTAATATTCTCCTTAAGCTTGAGGTTTTTATTGCTGAATGCGAGCGGATTCCTTAGGAATAGCTGACAGCTAATAGCTGAATCCTTACATAAATAAATAAATAGCTTCTATCAGTTTCTATATCTGAATATATACCGCTTAATTGAAAATAGTAAGAAAGGCATAATTAATAACAGTAAAAAAACAATTTCTCCAGGCTGTAGTAGAAAATTATTCGTTGGAGCTAAGTCAAGGAAATTGATAACTTTCTCTTCTACAACTGTTTCTACTTTAGTCTCCACCTTTGGGGAAGGTGTTTCTTGTATTTGATTTTTTTGTTTTTCATTAACCGAATTACTTTCTACTTGTTTTACTTCTGCTTTTGAATTATCATTTTTATTCGGTACATGAAATTCTGGTGTATGAGCAAGAAAAGATATAGTTGGCATTATTTGGTAATTCCTATTGGTTTCAGTCGGCTTGGATATAGTGATAATTATGTTTGGCTTTTTCAGGGAAAAAATTTATCTTTATTTCATAATTTTATTTGATATAAAAATCCTATTTTATGTGTGTATAAAAATCTTAACTAGGTAATAGGCAATTAACAATGGACAAGAGCTTCAGAATTGATGTCTAGTTTTTGAATTATTATAACATAGGCACGGATTGTTATAATGGTAATTTACTGAAATAAAATTTTTAATAAAGGGTATAATTCCCAAAATATTAATTATGAAAAAAATTAATCGCCGAAATTTTTTAATCCTAAGTTATAGTAGTATCATTGCTACTTTAATGTCTCAATGTCGGATAGCCAATACTCAAGAAAATCAACAAAATTTTTCATCATATTCTCAAATTAATCAGAGCCAAGATGGAATTTTAGAACTTGATTTAACAACTAATTTGAATCGAATAAATCTGGGAAATAAACCAGCTTATCTACTAAATTATAACGGACAAATTCCCGGACCAAGACTAGAAGCAAAACCAGGAGATACTATTAAAATTAATTTCACTAACAATCTCCCCCAACCCACAAATATTCATTACCACGGACTGCATATTCCCATTACCGGAAACGCCGATAACGTCTTTCTGAATATTCCATCAGGCGATCGCTTTACATATCAATTCCAAATTCCGGAAAATCATCCTGCTGGAATGTTCTGGTATCATCCACATCTACATGGTTTTGTAGCAGAACAATTATTTGGTGGGTTGGCGGGATTATTTATTGTTCGGGGAGAGTTAGATGAAATTCCAGAAGTGAAAGCTGCTGACGAACAATTTTTAGTATTGCAAGATTTTGCCTTAGACAAAAAAGGAAATATGCTCCCATCCCAGGAACTCTCAATAATGACGGGAAGGGAAGGAAATTTGATTACTGCTAACGGTCAACTTACCCCTAATTTTGCCATTTCTGCTCAAGGTTTATTACGACTACGAATCCTGAATGCTTCCACTTCCAGATTTTATCGGTTGTCTCTAGAAGAACATCCATTTTATCTCATCGCTACTGACGGAGGTGCATTAGCTGAACCCTTAGAAATGTCAGAACTGTTACTGACTCCTGGAGAACGTGCAGATGTATTAGTCCGAGCTAACCGAGAACCAGGAAAATATCGTTTGCTAAATTTGCCTTACGAACGAGTGGGTATGGGTATGATGGGAGGAGGGATGATGGGGAGAAATATTCCTGAAAATCAACCGCAAGTATTAGCAACAGTCAGTTATGACAAACAGGTTGCTGCTGTACCACTGCCAACAAAACTAATCCCAGTTCCATCATTGCCAGAACCTGAAAAAGTGCGTCGTTTTCAAATGAATCATGGCATGATACCCGGTCAAGGAATGGCGTTTTTGTTTAATGGTGAGTCATATCAACCAGAAAGAATTGATACTCAAGTTCAGCTCAATACTCTTGAAGACTGGGAATTAATAAATACAGGCATTATGGATCATCCCTTTCATGTTCATGGCAATGCTTTTCAAGTTTTGAGTCGGAATGGTAAACCAGAAACTTATCGCGCTTGGAAAGATGTGGTTTTGGTGAGAGCGGGGGAAACAGTTTTAATGCGGATGCCTTTTCGAGATTTTGCTGGAAAGACTGTTTATCATTGTCATATTCTTGACCACGAAGATTTGGGAATGATGGGAAATTTGGAGATTATAGGTAAACCGCTGTAGGAACGTTGCATGCAACGTTCCTACAAAACAAGGCCGAACAAAGCCATTTTTTTGCCTAAATTCAATATTGTTGGGTTGCGCTTTCGCTTAACCCAACCTACAATATAAATATTGATATCAAAGATTATTTGAGGTAATCGTTATGAAAAAGTTTTTTTCTAATAGGATGCAGTCTCTAATTATTGGTGTAGGGGTTGCTGGAGTTTTAGGAGCAGCATATTTTTCTTTCATCGTTTTGCCACAAAACTCCGCCGTTAGTACCGCAACCCAGAATGTTGCAAATTCTGGTTCACCTACAACAAATTTAGCACCAGAAGCACTGAATATTACTGTTTACCGCACTCCTACTTGTGGATGCTGTAAGGGTTGGGTGGAACATATTCAGAAAAATGGTTTTCAAGTAACCGATATTGTCAAACCTGAGTCAGAAATTCAAACTATTCGCCAGAAATATAATTTGCCTTCAGATTTGACATCTTGCCACACCAGTGAAATTGGGGGTTATCTTGTCGAAGGTCATATTCCAGTGGCAGATGTGAAACGTTTAATTGCCCAGAAACCAGATGTTGCTGGAATTAGTGTTCCCGGAATGCCTATTGGTACTCCGGGTATGGAAATGGGCGATCGCCAACAATCTTTTGATGTATTTGCCTTTGAAAAAGATGGTCAGACTAGAGTTTTTAATTCTTATAAATTCTAGAATATTGACTTAATCAAGGAATAAAGGTATAGTGCTTTATAAAAAGACTTATGCACTAAATTAGGGATGACGCAAAGGCACTATATAATATAGCGCATAGGTGCGTTAGCGAAGCGTAACGCACCCTACTAATAGCGTTCATGGCTTTAGTCCTATTTATATTATCGGCAATGTATTCTCCCTGTTCCCACCTTCTGTGTTCCCTGTTCCCTGCGCGTAGCGCTATAATAAACAGAAAATTCTGATGGTTCAATACTCTGGTATAGTAATACATATCTAACACAATTAGAAAATTTTTTTAATCAACAATGATGAAATTATTTACTGTTGGTCATTCCAATCATTCTATCGAATTTTTTTTAAGTCTTTTACAAAAACATCAAATTACAACTGTGGCAGATGTTCGTTCTTTTCCTTATAGTAAGTATTCACCTCATTTTAATCAAAAAAATATTCAGCAATCTCTACAGGAAATCAATATTTCATACATTTTTTTAGGCAAAGAATTAGGTGCTAGAACTAATGATTTAAGTTGCTATGTTAATGGCAAAGCTTTATATGAATTAATTGCTCAGACAGAAGATTTTAAAAAAGGTTTAGAAAGAGTTTATCAAAGTTGGGAAAATCATAATAATATTGCTTTAATGTGTTCTGAACAAGACCCCATTACTTGTCATCGTGCTATTTTAGTGAGCCGAAATTTAAAAAATCAAGGTTTAGATATTTATCATATTCTTAAAAGTGGTGAATTAGAAAATCACTCCGATTTAGAAAAAAGACTATTAGAGATTAATAATCTTGTAGAAAAGCCTCAGTCATTTTTACAATTAAGTCTTTTTGATACTGAAAGCTTCAGTCAAAATGTTACGCAATCTACTCAAGATTCTGAATATACGAAACTTGAAAAAGCTTACAAAATTCAAGGGGATAAAATTGCTTATGTAAACAAAAAATAATGTAAGCAATCAGCCTTTAGCTCTTAATAAACCTTGACTAAGAATTAAGGTATGATTAATGATTATTTCATTCATTTTTATTGCTGTTTGCGTAGCATTCATCCGGAATAGTTGACAGCTAATGGGTTAATTTTTACTTAGTTAGGAATTAAATAAAATGGAAAAAACTATTGAACTTTTTACAATTGGATTTACGAAAAAAACGGCTCAAGACTTTTTTGAAAACCTCACAAAATCAAAAGTAAAATGCCTTATTGATGCAAGATTTAATAATGTTTCTCAACTTGCCGGATTTGCCAAAAGAAAAGATTTAGAATATTTTCTCAAAGTTATTTGCGATATTGAATATATTCATATTCTAGATTTAGCACCTACTAAAGAACTTTTAGATGATTATAAAAAAAAGAAAATTACTTGGGATACTTATGAACAAAATTTTAATAATCTGATGAAAGAAAGAGAAATTGAAAAAAAGGTTTCACCTCAACTTTTAGACCGAGGTTGTTTACTTTGTAGTGAAGCTAAACCACATTATTGTCATCGTCGTTTAGTCGCTGAATATCTTAATCAACAATGGGGAAATATTAAAGTATGTCATCTCTAAAAAAAATAATTTGTTTGGCTAATTCCTACAAACAAAATGAGCGTTGTATAGCAGGAATTGATTTAGATACAGGAAAATGGATTCGTCCAATATGCGATCGCCAATTTCCTGAAGATGGAAGAGTACCTTTAAGAATTAGACTTGTGGAACATGGAGAACCAAAACCTCTTGATATTCTGGAAATTCCTCTTGATAATAAAGGAAATGATTTTGGTTTTGAAAGTGAAAACTTTTCAGTATTAAAAGGTAAATGGAAATGTTTAGGTAAAGCTAAAGTTGAGGATATATTTCCATACTGTAATAATTCAGAATATATCCTACATAATAATCGTAAATATATTTATCCTTCTTATCTAAAAAGAGTTCCCTGGCATCTACGTCGAACAATTGAAATTGTTAAAGTTAAAAAGCATAATTTTTCTTTTGTTCAAGATAAAAGAGGGAAATTTCGAGGTAGTATTAAAAGTAATCATGGTTATTGGCTTTTAAATAATGCAAAAATTACCGATCCAGAGTTTATGAAAAACTTAGAAAATGGATATTCTCCAACTGCAAATAATCTTTTGGTTACTGTTAGTTTGAGTCTGCCTTATGCTCCTGAAGATTGGGAAGGTGAAGCTCCTTGTTGGAAGTTAATAGCAAATATTATTGAATTTGATTAGTTGAAAAATTAAGGAATGAAAATTATATCATTTCCGGATAATTAGCGAGCCAAAAAACTTGCTCCTTTTTATACCTTAAAACTTCTTCTTCTCTTCTAATTTTGTAGGGACGTTCCACTGGCAAAAATGCTTTTTCCTAAGGTTATGCTCTGCATTTCATGTCCGCTCTTAGGGGAAAACGTCCCTACAACCTAAAACAACCTGCTTTTTAATGCTTACATTTAATTGTTAGCATAACGAGTAAATTGTCGTTTAAAAGAAGAATGAAAACCAATGACAATATCAGTAGGAGGTACACCCATCTCTTCTAACCTTTCAGCAACAGACTCTTCTGTACCATTATATTGAATCCAAATTTTACCATCAATAATATCAAGGTGCATTACAGCACCAAATATTCGTTTATCTCCTCGCCAACCGATATAAGCTAATTGATAATGGTCCCGTTCTGTATCAAATATTAGTTCATCTTTGACTGTATCATTAGTATTGGCTATTTCCGCATGGGAAGTCAAAATTTCCCGAACAAGTTGTCGATATTTTTCTAATTTATCCATTCAGAAATTACCTCTAATTTAGGATTATAAATAATTAGTTTGACTTGATAACGTTTCAGAGAACGTTGGATAAAAGGAAGCTGAAAAAAATTTTGATAAGCTTCTACAGGAATAGCTAAATAAACAATTCTGTCTGCTTCTTGTTCTTCAAGTGCTTGACAATAATTAAGATATTGACCTAAAGCAGTATGAAATGAGCTAATATCTGAATCTGCAATAAAACTTTTAATTTCTACAGCAATTTTTTCAGAACCTTTTTCTGCTGCAATAGCATTTTCTGCTGCTAAATCAATATGTAATTTGACAGCTTCACTAATTCTAATTGTAAAAGGATCGTGAGTAATATTCCATCCATCTTTGATTAAAGAATTTTTAACCTGTTGATGAAAAATGTCTTTTGCCATTGTTGATAATTTTCATTATTGTTGGTAATTTTCTCTATATAATTACTTACACAAAGACTCTATTGTACCTCCAATTTTTTCTAAGACATAGGGGGGAGATTAGTTATTATTGTTAATTTCTTGCTTAGGGTTAATTTACCAGCACCTGCATTGCCAAAAACTGCTACTTTTTTCATAAATTTTCTCCTTAAAGTTTAGATATAAGAATCCTAAATAGGTTTTAATATTTTATCGCTGGCAGATGTTAAACTTTTCATTGCTAGAAACTAGCCTGATTTAGGATTCCTATATCATTAATGTAAAAATTATTCAAATGAAACTTATAATTTTGACACTAAATATTTGACGTTTTCGACAGCTTCTTTATATCTATGTTTAGCCAATTTAATATTTTTTCCATCTGGCATTATAAAAGTTTCTCCTTGGTCAGGAAGTTGATGTAAAGGAATGCCAAGAGATGCAGAGACTTTTCCTGAAGAATGAAAATCTTTGACATTGGTAACATAAGCAGTTTGCCATCCACTGAGACAATCTAATGAATTATTATTCTTAGTAAAATGTTCAGCAAATTTTTGATATTGTTCATAGCAAAAACTAATTAATTCTTCTCTAATTGAATTATAAGCATTAGCTACACCTTTATTGCTTGTGTAATTATTAAAAACAAATTGTTTTATTTTAGGTAATTTAAGCTCGAATCGCTGAACTTGTTTATTAAATGTGACAATATCACTCGCATATTTTTTGAGAGATTCTGAAGGATATTGTTCATAAAGTAACATTAAAATCCCTTTAATTCCTTCTAATGAAGTAAAATCAGCCATCATAGGAATTATTAAATAATCAGAAGAAAGTAACGCCATCTGTGTATAGATAGAAAAGCTAGGATTACAATCTATAAAAACAACTAACTCTTTGTATTTTTTCTTGTCAAATTCACTTTGACATAATCTTTGTATTGCTGTCATGTAATCTTTCCATGCTGAAATTTTTGCTGGATTAATTACGGCATAATTAAGAGCTAAAGATAAAGATTCTAAAAAAGAATCACCAGCAATTAAATACAGATTTTTTTGGAATATGCTCATTATAGAGAGACGCTCGAACTTTATAAGTAGAATTTAATGATTTAAAGTCAGCATTACCTTTCAAAATCCAATCAACAAAACCTACTACATTACGTCTTGAATAAGCTGATTGTAACTTTTGATTATTATCATATCCTTCCTTTCCGCCTCCAAGCAAAAATTGAGATATATTAGCTTGAGGACACATATCAATAACTAAAATTTGCTTCTCTGGATTTTGTTCAGCATACAATATTGAAGCATTGGAACATAAAGTTGTTTTACCAACACCACCTTTATTATTGTAAAAAGCATAAACTTTTGTCATTTAACATTTCCTCTTAATCTAATAATATACATTTTTAGAAAAGGTTTTGAAACCCTGATAGCACTGTTCCAAAATTAATATTTTTGGAGAGGTCTAATAAATTAATATAGCATATAACAATCCTAAATAGGTTTTAATATTTTATCGTAGGGATTTAGTCTCTAAACCAAAGCCCCAATGGAATTTGGAGAGAAAACCCCTACAGTACAAGTATGAAAATTACTATAGATTTATTTTTGGTCTAAATTTTCTCAAACGTAAAGCATTTGTCACTACAGAAACCGAACTAAATGCCATTGCTCCTCCAGCAATAATTGGATTTAATAACCAACCTGTTAAAGGATACAAAATACCGGCAGCAATAGGAATACCTAATACATTATAAATAAAGGCAAAAAACAGATTTTGCTGAATATTTCTCATTGTCGCCCGACTCAATTTAATTGCCGTAATAATACCACTTAAATCTCCAGAAATTAAAGTAATATCACTAGCAGCGATCGCTACGTCTGTTCCTGTTCCAATGGCTATTCCGACATCTGCTTGAGCTAATGCTGGAGCATCATTTATTCCATCTCCTACCATTGCCACAATTTGATGATTATCGGTTCTTTTTTTCTTTTCTAATTGCAGATTTTTGACAGTTTCAGCTTTTTGTTCTGGCAGCACTTCAGCAAATATTCTATTAATGCCAACTTCGGCAGCAATAACTTCTGCTGTTTGCCGATTATCTCCGGTTAACATGACAACTTCTATTCCCATTTTTTGTAATGTTTGAACTACCTTTTTTGAGGATGATTTTAAAGTATCGGCTATACCAAATATTCCTTCAATTTTTCCATCAACTGCTATCCAAGCAGTAGTTTTACCATCAGCTTCTAATTTATTTTGATTAGTTTGGAAATTACTAATCTCAATTCCTAATTTATTCATCCATCTAAAAGTACCAATTTGTACTAATTTATCAGAAACAATTCCTTCTACTCCCATTCCCGAAATTGCCTCAAATTTTTCTGGTTCTGCTAAAGGAAATTCTATCCCTTGAGTTTGAGCATATTCAACAATAGCTTCTGCCAAAGGATGTTCTGATTTTCTCTCAACTGCTGCTGCTATTTTTAACAAATTAATTTCATTTTCATTGCCAATTCCTTGAGTAGTTATATAATTAGTAACTTTAGGTTTTCCTTCGGTAAGTGTACCTGTTTTATCCAAAATAATTGCCTGAACTTGATGAGCAACTTCTAAACTATCAGCACCCTTAATTAATATTCCATTTTCTGCACCTTTTCCAGTTGCCACCATCACAGAAGTAGGAGTAGCTAATCCCAAAGCACAAGGACAAGCAATAATTAAAACACTAACAGTTGTAATTAACGACATAGTTAAATTTCCAGTCAAACTAAACCAGATAAAAAAAGTAGCGATCGCTATTCCCATAACAACAGGAACAAACCAAGAAATTACCATATCTGCTAATTTTTGAATTGGTGCTTTAGAACTTTGTGCCTGTTGAACTAATTTAATTATTTGAGCTAATACTGTATCTTTTCCAATTCTAGAAGCTTCAAATTTAAAACTACCAGTTTTATTAATTGTCGCCCCAATAACTTCATCCCCAGATTGTTTTTCTACAGGCAAACTTTCACCAGTCACCATAGATTCATCTACTGTAGAATTACCTTTTTTTATTATTCCATCTACAGGAATTTTTTCCCCAGGGCGCACCACAATTAAATCGCCAATTTTTACTTGTTCAATAGGAATATCTATTTCTTTTTCCTCCCGAATAACTCTAGCAGTTTTTGCCTGTAAACCTATTAATTTTTCAATAGCTGCTGAAGTTTGTTTGCGAGCGCGATGTTCCAGAAGTCTGCCTAATAAAATTAGAGTAATAATAACCGCAGCAGCTTCATAATAAACATCAGGATTTAATCCTTGTCTAGTAAAAAAATCAGGAAAAAATGTTGGAAATAAAGAATATAAATAAGCTGCCCCCGTACCCAGGGCAACCAAAGTATTCATATCTACGGAATAATTTTTTAATCCTTTAAAAGCAGCAATAAAAAATGAAATACCGCACCAAAACATAACAGGAGTAGTTAATATTAATTGTAGCCAAGAATTATGTAACCATATTGGAATCCAAGGAATATTTAATCCAGTCATCATTGGCAACGAACCAATAATTAAAATTCCACTAATAACACCACCAAAAATTACTTTATTTGTCATTTCTTGTTCTAGACGGCGATTTTCTCTCTCTTTTTCCGCCAGATTTATTGTTTGCTGAAGTGGTGTTGCTTCAAAACCAATATTTGTTACAGACTGTTGAATTTTGTGTAAATTTGTTTGGTGAGAATTATACTTAACCGTTGCTTGTGCCATAGCAAAATTAACTTGACATTCTGCCACACCAGGTACATTTGTAATAGCTTTTTCAACTTTATTAGCACAGCCAGCACAACTCATACCTTTTAGTTCTAAATATGTTATTTTCATAAAATTATTCCCTGATGATTATAGTAAAAGGCAGAAGGCAGAAGGCAGAAGGCAGAAGGAAAAATCTTGCTTTATCTACGTTTTAGGCTGTTGATCTGTCCTAACCTTTGCTTCGACTACTATGAAGAAATATATTTACCGAAGAATTAATAATTAAATAATTAAATAATTGAATAATTCAGGTTTAAAGCCTCCCCTTTGAAGGGGAATAAAATAAATTTTTTCCTTTGATTCAATCTTCTTCCTTTTCGGGAGAGGTAATTATCAATTATCCATTATCAATTATCTATTATTGAAAGCGGGTTCCACCTTGTTGAGGTATACCCACGGGGGCAAGATGCCCGCTACTTGTCAACATTTAATTATTAATTATCTGTATCTTTAGAGGGCAAATAGCATTTGCCCCTACAAAATATTGTAAATTTATTAGGGCTTACGGAAATTCTGAAGTAATACCCTATCTTTAGAGGGCAAATGCCATTTGCCCCTACAAAATATTGTAAATTTATTAGGGCTTACGGAAATTCTGAAGTAATACTCTATCTTTAGAGGGCAAATGCCATTTGCCCCTACAAAATATTGTAAATTTATTAGGGCTTACGGAAATTCTGAAGTAATACTCTATGTTTAGAGAGCAAATGGCATTTGCCCCTACAAAATATGGTAGTTTTGCGTAAATCTTAATCGTAAACTCTCAAGTTAACTTTAGATTCAAGTATAACTAAAGTCAAAATAGTTGCTACAATTAATTTTATATTATATCCGTTAATCTCGGAGTGTATAAAAGTTAGGGAAATATATGTAGATATTTACAGCAATGCATGAGGATATTGAGGTAAAGTTATTTGCAGTTTAAGTATCCTGCTTCTTACAGCCTGGAAGGCTGTGTTACCAAAATTACTAACACAATTCTAGTCTTTATGAGGTCAAGTTATTTGCAGTTTAAGCATCCTGCTTCTTACAGCCTAGAAGGCTGTGTTACCAAAATTATTAACACAATTCTAGTCTTTATTTTGCACCTCACTAACTTGGAAATTGCTGTAATATTCTTCCTTCTTTCTTACTTCTTACTTAATAAAACTGCTACAATTAATTTTATATTATATCGGTTAATATCGGAGTATATAAAAGTTAGGGAAATATATGTAGATATTTACAGCAATGCATGAGGATAGTGAGGTCAAGTTATTTGCAGTTTAAGCATCCTGCTTCTTACAGCCTAGAAGGCTGTGTTACCAAAATTACT
>NZ_JAYKGW010000236.1:0-14270 GCF_035285525.1 Okeania sp.
CTCAATCTTAGACTCAGTAGCAAAATTCTAACTCAAACCCCTCCCTACTATTGCACTATTAATGGACGTGGGTGAGGGCGGGTTTATCTCAATCTTAGACTCAGTAGCAAAATTCTAACTCAAACCCGCCCCTACATATTGCACTATTTTAGGTGTGTCAATAATAAATAACTATAATCAAAGGCGGCACCCAGATTCGAACTGGGGGATGAGGATTTTGCAGACCCTTGCCTTACCACTTGGCCATGCCGCCACACATATTTTTAATATACACCATCTAAGTAAATATAGCAACCCTTAAAATAAATAGAAGCAATATTATTGATGGCCATATTTTTTAGGAGACTATAGACAAATATTTAGGGTTTACTGAATAATTCTTTTTGTTGAGATAGAGATTAGTTAAGAGTCAGAAAAAATAGGGCTATTAATTGATGCGGTAGATATTTTTCTAACTTTTACACGGCACTATACCAACGGACATTATATTAGAGATAAATTTAGTATATCACAATAAATGTATAATTGTGTCTAACTTTTTCTAATTAGAGCTTGCTGATTAAATCCGAAAACTTTGACATATATAGCAGGGAACACTGAACTGGAAACAGGGAACAGTTGTTCAAGTGTTTCCGCTCTCTAAGATTCATCATCATTCCATATCCTAACCGCCAAGGCAGTTGCTATAAAGGTAAGTGCCTTTTTAGGTTCTGATTTCTTGGGAACCGTAAAAGTTCAACTTTTTGGGTAACTCTGGTTCCTCAAGGAGCGTATTTTGGTGAAGACTTGGGCAAAAAAATTACTCTCCATCCCCCCATCACCTCATCACCTCATCTCCTGAAAAAAGACTGAACAAGCGCAAACCCTAATTATTTTAATACTGTTGATAGCCCTTAATCACGGTCTCCCAATGCTCAAAACTCATCTAACTCCTGACACAAATCTTGCAACTGCTGATGTTCTACTTTCCTCGAAGAACGCCGATACTTTTTACTAGCTAACTTAGGTTCCAACTTTCGTTTACCACCCGAACTTGTTTTCGCTTTTAAATTTGACTCACTATCAGGTTGCTGTTGCAATACTTCCTGTCGAGCGATCGCTTCTTCCAAAAATGTCAAATAATATTCATACCGCTCCCAGTCACCTCTCACGACACAGTTAGGTTCATCCCGATGCAAACAGTCACTAAATTGACAACTCCCCTCTGCTAAATACTTTCGTGCTTCTGGAAACAAATATGCTAACTCTATAGGTTCGCAGTCTAACTGTGGTTGATTAAAACCAGGTGTATCTGCTAACAAACCCCCATTCGGCAACTCAAATAACTCAACATGACGAGTAGTATGTCTCCCCCGCGACAACTTTCCCGACACTGCACTCACCCGTAAATTCACATTTGGAATCAAATAATTAATTAAACTCGACTTCCCTACACCAGACGGACCAGAAATTACTGTAATTTTATTCCTCAATTTTTCCCACAAAGAATGGGAGCTATCCTTCACTGCTCTCAAACCTGCTTCCGTTTTCACACTAATCAAAAAAGGTTCATAACCCCACTCAGAAATTTGACTGCACCATTCTTCCGTTTTTGCTTCACTCACCAGATCCCATTTACTCAAACACAAACATATCTCTAAACCTGTTAACTCTGCTTTGACTAAAAACCTTGTCAAAGCAACCGGGTCTAAATTTGGTTCTGCTAAAGCAAATACTAACATTACCTGATTTGCATTAGCAATGGGAGGGCGGTCAAGTTCTGTTTCTCTTGGTAAAACCTCAGCTACTGCACCTCGTCCACCCTCCCAGTCTGGATCTTCTATAATTACGCGATCGCCTACCATTACTTTTTGGCCTATTTTCTTTAATCGCGATCGCCGGGTACAAAGCAGAAATTTAGGTATATTTTCTCTTGCATTTTTTACGGAATTGTGATATTCATCAATTTTGACCTGGTAAAAATTTGCTTGAACTGCTACAACTGTCCCTAAGCAGTTATTATCAGTTTGTTCCCATAAGTCATTTACTTCTGAAGTCCAATTCATGCTATTTTTTCTGGGCAACGCACCTTCAGGACAAAATATTCAGACTGTTCTTTTATTTCTACTATGGGGTAACCTTCTATCGCCAAACTATCAGGTACTTGTTCTATAGGTTCTCCTGGATCTAGCCACACTTCTAAAATTTCTCCTGGCATCATCTTTTCTAGATACAGTTTGGTTCTCACAAAATTAATTGGACAGGGAGTACCCCGTAAATCTATTTGAGAATCTGACTTTTGTGCATTCTGAATTTGGCTTTGATAATCCATAAATAAATTAAATATTTTTTCTCCACTTTTTGACTTTTCTTTCACAAATAAATCCTATTTTTACCAAGTGGTAAAAATAAGCTTATAGCTGATTGCTGACTCCTAAATGCTTGCTTATTAATTTTTGACTTTTCTTTCACAAATAAATCCTATTTTTACCTAAAAATTAAGTCCAAAGCCTCCCCTTTTCAGGGGATGAAAAAGCGGTCGTCAGCGGAGCTTCCCGAAGGGTGAGATGGATGGGTTCCCTAACCATCTCTAATCGACCAAGAGAAATATTTAACTTCAGTATTTTCAGCCTCCGACTTAACTCGGAGGTTAACTCTGTACTGATAACTGATCACTGAAATAACCACTTGCTAAAGACAAGTTTTTTCAGATTAGGAAAATATCAGCATTTAGCCATTAGCATTCAGATACTAAAGTTGAATTAATAGCAGTCAGCTAACAGCTGTTAGCTGACTGCTGTTTGCGCAGCATTCCGCAGGAAATGGTTATTAATTAGTGAAATAAGTTTCCGAGGAATCCTTCTATACCTCCTTTTCCCGTACGTTCTCCTTTAATACTTGCCAATTTTTCCAATAACTCTCTTTCTTCAATAGTAACTTTTGTGGGAATATCTATTTCTATTGTAATTAAATGATCTCCACGACTTACCGGATTACCCAATTTTGGTACTCCCTTATCTTCCAAAGTTAAAACAGTATTTGGCTGAGTACCTGGTGGAATAATTAACTCCGACTTACCATCAACTGTATTAACTTCCAAAGAACAGCCTAAAATTGCTTGTAAATAACTAACTTTTAGTTGGGAAAGAATATTAATACCATCTCTTTTAAATTCTGGGTGATTTTTCACAGACAGAAAAACATACAAGTCTCCTGGAGGCCCACCCATCTTGCCTACATCTCCTTCATTAGATACTCGTAACCGAGTCCCATTGTCTACTCCCCCTGGGATAGTAATCTTAATCTTTTTCGTTACCTCGTTCTGGCCACGGCCTCCACAACTTATACATTTTTCCTCAATTATTTGTCCATTGCCATTACAGGAAGGACAAACTGAAACTTGAGTGAAACTACCAAAAGGAGTTCTTGTCGCTCGGCGAACTTGACCAGTACCTCCACAAGTTGAACAATTTTGAGGTCTTGTACCTGATTTCGCTCCTGAACCTTTGCAGGTTTCGCAAGTTTCAAGATGCTTAATAGTTAGTTCTTTATCTCCACCAAATATGGCATCCTGAAAGTCCAAACTCAGGTCTAAACGTAGGTCATCCCCTCTAGTCGGACCTGTACGCCTACGTCCTTGAGTTCCCACTCCTCCGGAGAAACCACTAAAAAAGCTTTCAAATATATCAGCGAAGCTATCTGAAAAATCTGATGAAAAACCTGATGCTGCTCCCCCGGATACTCCTGCTTCTCCAAAGCGATCATAACGAGCCTTCATTTCTGAGTCAGAGAGAACTTCGTAAGCACTACTTATTTCTTTAAAGCGTTCTTCTGCTCCAGGCTCTTTATTCACATCTGGGTGGTACTTACGAGCCAAGCGACGGTAGGCACGCTTTAGTTCCTCCTTATCTGCTGTACGAGAAACACCTAGAATTTCGTAATAATCACGGGCCATAGAGCTATTTGCCTATATATAATTTAATGTTAGTTTGTCTGTTTGGAAATTTTATATTTTTATTTGGCGATTTTCTGCGTGGTATTTATTTCCCCATAGATTAATTATCGCCTTTCGTCAGTTTAACATAGAGTTACTTGAAAATCTACATTATTGATAATTAGGGTTTGCGCTTCTTCAGTCTTTTTCTAGGAGTAGGGGAGCGCTTTGGTAGGGGAGTAGAGGAGCAAGAAAGTAATTTTTTTTGCCCAACGATCTGCTTAAAATTGTAACTTTTTGATTTTTCAGCGATTTATCGGGAACCGTACCGTGCATTAAGCAGCTCAAAACCAGGTACTTTTTACCTGTCTAAAAATGCTAAAAACTTTATCTGTAAAGGCTTTTAGATTTAATCAGCAAATCCTAATTAGGATTTGCTGAAAAAGTAGAGGTAGAAGCCAGAAGCCAGAATCCAGAAGGAATACTCATTATAGAAGAAGTAATCAGAAGAATCGTTCCTTAATTTTCTACCCTTATGTTGCCAAAAATCCTAGATTTTTGAAGCATTACTACCTAAAAGCTGGTACTTTATTAGTATCTGAAAATTGTCAAACCTTAAGCTCGTCAAGATTTTGATATTTAATCAACAAGCCCTAATTAGGTTTTGCTGAAAAAAGCAGAGGGTGGGAAGTGTCGGAAGTGTCGGAAGTGTCGGAAGATAGAGAAAGTAGGAGGAATAATTTTTTCTTGATTTTTCTACCCTTGGCCTCCCTAAAATCCTAAAATTCATGATTTTTCCGGAACCGTCCTTGAGATATCTAAAAGCGACTAATTTTTCCATACCTAAAAATGCTAAAAGCTTTATCTATAAAATGCTTTTAGATTTAATCAGCAAGTCCTAATTACACATCTGCGGAAAAGAAATAGGCAATAGGGGGAAGTAATTCATAATTTCTGGATCAGAATTGATTTTATGTTTTTCTTTTTGGAGATGTCTATTGAATAATGAATATTATAGATAATGAATTCCATACTACAGAAAAGGATTTTTGTCAAATTCATTCTCAGGATTATTAGTTGTTTCCTGAACTTCAGTTGAATTTACCTCACTTGTAATTGAGTTAGTATCAGTAAATGTCTCACTTTCTACAGAATCTTGAGAAATTTCTGATTCTGTAATTTTTGGTTCTTCTTCTTGAGTTTGAGGCATCTCAGAACTTGGTTCCTTTTCTAATAAGTTTAGCTTTTCATTTGCTCCTTTTTCATATAAAGTTCCACCTACAGCAAATAGTTTTTCTCTAAATACTTGAACTTGCTGATTTAGTTGGTCGTAATTCACTTCAGTTTCAGAATTACTCAAAACTTGCTTTAATTCCTCATAACTATTCTGAACTTCTGTCCCTAACTCTTCATCAATTAAACCACCATATTCTTTGACAGTTGCTTCATAATTATATAAAAGAGTATCTGCCTGATTTGTCAATTCTACTAATTGTTTTTGTTTATTATCTTCTTCTGCATAAACTTCTGCTTCTTCCTGCATTCGTTGAATTTCTGTATCATTTAAACCACCTGTATTACTAATTTCAATACCTTGTTCTTTACCTGTTCCTTGGTCTATAGCTTTAACTTTCAAAATTCCATTAGCATCTATATCAAAATTCACTTCTATTTGTGGTATTCCTCTGGGAGCTGGAGGAATTCCTTTTAGCAAAAATCGACCTAGACTTTTATTATCTTGTACCATTGCTCGCTCACCCTGGAGAACATGGATTTCTACAGAAGTTTGTCCATCGGCAGCAGTAGAATACATTTGGGAACGACTGGTAGGAATTGTGGTATTTCTCTCAATCACCTTAGTACATATTCCTCCCAAAGTTTCTAAACCGAAGGATAGAGGTACCACATCCAATAATAGAAGGTCTTTCAGTTCACCTCCTAAAATACCTGCTTGAATAGCTGCCCCCAAGGCCACAGCTTCATCAGGATTCACAGAAGTATCAGGAACTTTTCCATTAAAAAAATTACTTATTGCTGTTTGAACTATAGGTATCCTAGTAGAGCCTCCTACCAGAATAATCCTGTCTATATTTTCGGGTTTGATCTCAGCATCTTTCAGGGCTTGTTCTACTGGTTTAATGGTACTTTCAACCAAAGGATGAACTAATTTTTCAAATTGAGCGCGAGTGAGGTAGGTTTCCAAATGCTTTGGTCCTATTTCATTAGCAGTAATAAATGGTAAATTGATATTTGTATTATTGGTAGAAGATAGTTCTATTTTGGCCTTTTCTGCTGCATCTCTAAGTCTTTGTACAGCCATTTTATCGGGAAATAAATCTATCCCTTCCTGTTCTTTGAACTGATCTATTAACCAATTAACTATACAATTATCAAAATCATCTCCTCCCAGATGATTATTACCAGAAGTAGCCTTAACTTCAAATATTCCATCTCCTAACTGCAAGATAGAAACATCAAAAGTTCCTCCACCTAGGTCAAAAACTAAGATTGTTTGATCTTTATCCTGTTTATCTATACCATAAGATAGTGCAGCTGCAGTTGGTTCATTAATAATTCGTAGCACCTCCAGACCAGCAATAATTCCTGCATCTTTAGTTGCTTGTCTCTGTGCATCTGTAAAATATGCTGGTACTGTAATTACTACTTGAGTGACAGAATCACCTAGATATTTTTCCGCATTCTGCTTCATTTTTTGCAGAATCATGGCTGAAATTTCTTGGGGAGTATAATTTTTTTCCTTAATGTGGACATCTACAGTATTGTCTTTACCCTCAACAGTTTTGTAGGGAACCCGGGAGCGTTCATCTTCTGTATCATCCCATCTTCTCCCAATAAATCTTTTGATACTATAGATTGTATTTACAGCATTGGTTACTAATTGTCGTTTGGCAACTTGGCCAATTAAACGGTCGTTGGCTTTGCCAAATCCTACAATACTGGGCGTTGTACGTCCACCTTCTGAGTTAGGAATTACAATTGGTTTTCCTCCCTCTAAGACGGCCATACAACTATTTGTTGTCCCTAAATCAATGCCAATGACTTTTCCCATAGTTTTTCGGAGTTATTATATAATTTAGTCAAAAATTTCTATTCTTTTATCATAATGAATCTTTCAATCTTCCGTGTTTTACTAAGTCTTGAAAAGCAGAAAAATATCTAGATTTTTTATTCCTTTATTAGCTGAATAACTACGTTTTTTAGATAAAAAAATATATAGCAATTGTATTTTATTTGTGTATAAAAGTTTTACTAATTTTAGGTAAAAGGGAACAGGTAATTTCAGTTCTTAATAGACAGTGAACCGCTGACTAAAATCGGAGGCTTGAAATACTGATTTGAAATTTTTCATACCCTGAAAAGGGGAGGCTTTATACCTCCTTTTTTGGTAAAAGTTTGAGTTTTTTCATCTACTTTTTGATTTGTCGTCACCTATTTAGGATTGCTTGAAGTAGTGGTATGAAATCAATTAGGAATTTTTTTTCATAAATGATTATAACCATAAAAAATAATTTATGAGAAAAAACTCTAGGCATTTGGTCTGCAAATATCTTGGAGCTGGGGTTTGGAGACCAAACCCAGCATTTATAAATCTTACAACCTATTTAGGATTGCTATACTTAACTAAGTTGTATCCAGAAAAAAATCTTCAGTTAAATTTCTACAATCATTTAGATTGAATTTTTAACATTTGTGTTTATATTGTGGCTGATTTTATTTAGGTCTGAATACAACTTAAACTTAAAAGATCGGATAATCTAGTCAGAATTAACTAACCAATATTAATTTTCTGGTTCAGTTTGATTTTCTGTTTCATCATCTGTAGATTCTGGTACTGTTGCTACTTTTACCATAGCGTGTCGAAGTATGCGATCGCCTATAATATAACCTCGGACTAATTCTTCTATTACTGTTCCTTCTGGATACTGTGTAGTTTCTTCTCGCATTACTGCTTCATGTAGATTGGGGTCAAATTCTTGACCTTCTGGACGCATCGCAGAAACTCCTAACTTTTTCAAAGAGTCTACCATTTGTTTATAGACACTTTGATAGCTTTTATGGATAGTCATTTCTCCATCATTTGCTGGTTTTATCTGGGAACGAGCACGCTCAAAGTTGTCAATTACTGGTAGTAATTCAATAATTGTGGCACACTTTACCTGTAAGTCTAATTCTTCTTTTTCTTTTTGTGTTCGTTTCCGGAAGTTATCAAAGTCTGCTCCTAATCTTTTGTATTGACTTTCTTTTTCTTCTAGTTGAAGATTGGCACTTTCTAACTGATTTTGTGATGCTTCATAAGCTTCTTTTAATAATACTATTTCTGGTGATGTTGTTGCAGAGTTTTGCTGCTCTGTTTCTACAGAGATATTATCTTCAGAGACTTCTTGGTTATTCTCTACTGTTTGAGATGAATCTAAGTCTGGATTTTGCTCAAATATAACTTCAATATTTTCATTTATTTCTTGATTTTTTGTTTCTGTAGAAGGAATCTCTCCTGTCATTTAATTTTCTCCTAATGCCTAATCTAAGATTATTACTATTTATTGTTTGGCTTTTCTCCCTGATTTATCATAATCAAGAAGTAATACAGAAACACTGAAATTATAACAGTGTTAATATCAAGTTTATATTAATTGTAGCTATTTTCATAGCCTGGAATTTAAGACATAGGGCAGAAGACATAGGACAGAAGACATAGGACAGAAGACAGAAGGCGGAAGGAAAAGGTTTTTGTTGGTATCGGGAGTAGGGATGTTCCATGAAACGTCCCTACAGAATCAATATAAGGATGGAAGTTATGGAGGTGGTAGTTATTTATAATAGTAGTATTTTTTCTACCAAAAAATCAGGTCTAAAGTCTCCTCTTTTAAGTCGAGAGATGGATGGGTTCCCTAAGCATATCTAATCGACCAAGAGAAACATTTAACTTCAGTATTTTAAGTCTCTGAGTTGAGTCGGAGGTTCACTCTTTACTGATAACTGATAACTGATAACCGAAATAACCTCCTGTTACACCAAAATATTAACTTGAGGAACCTGAGTTATCTAACAACCTATGCTTTTTCGGAACCTAAAAATGCTAAATTTTTTATATGTTATGAAGTAAACATTCAGCTATTAGCATTCAGCATTAAGCTTTTGTAAAGAATTAAGCAATTCTAAGATTAGCTGATGAGCAATTTTATTTCCTAGCTGATAGCTGATAACTCACGTCTAAATGCTTAATTAGGCTAATTTTTTCTTGGCTGTAATAATAAGTTAATAACTCAAAGCTGATAGCTGATAAATGACGGCTAAATGCTTATATTATTAATGCTTTGCTGATTAATCAGCAAGTCCTAATTATCAATGAAAATATCAAATGCTTCTAGTTCAGGACTTCCTTTTAAACGTGCAAATAAACCACCACTACCAAATCCATTATTGCTGCCATTTTCGTTGTAATATAAATCGCCATTGCTTCGATCGTAAACAATAAAAGCATCACTATTTTCTGCTGCCTCATTATTGTTAACAATCTCAAATTCTTGTTCTTCTAGTAGACTTCCGATGAAAGTTTCTAGTCTGCTAAAAGTTGTTCGAGATAAAACAATAGTATCTTCACCTAACACAAAATCTACGATTGTATCTACACCTATATCCTGTTTCCGAAAATTACGACCTGTGTCATAAACAAAAACATCTTTACCTTTACCACCAGTTAAAATATCATTTCCCGCTTCACCATAGAGGTCATCATTACCACTTCCTCCATTAAGTTTGTCTTTACCATTTCCTCCAATTAAAATATCATCTCCTCCGCTACCTACAAGGTTATCATTTCCCTTTCCACCATTGAGGTCGTCATTACCACTTCCTCCATTAAGTTTGTCTTTGCCACTTCCTCCGATCAAAATATCATTTCCTCCTCTACCTATGAGGTTATCATTTCCTCCTTTGCCATCTAATTTTTCGTCTTTATTAGTACCTCTAAGAGTGTCTTTTTTTCCAGTTCCTATTCCTGTATCACTTTCTATTTTGGCGTATAAACCTGCTGTGGTTATACTATTTTCTAAGGCTGAAAGTTCTTCTGTAAATGTTAGACCATTATCTTGACTAAAGCCGAGTAATCTAATAGTATAATCGTTGTCTTTATACTGAAAACTACCGCTACTAATTTCATTCACAGGAATAACAAAATCAGCATCTTCTTCTGGGTCGTCACTACCAGGTGTTGATATTAGATTAAAGTCAAATTCAAAATTACCAGTAATTCTAGTTGGATCATATAATTCTAGTTCTATATTTAGGGGTACTGATTCAACGTTTGTGCCTATATTAACTGAACCATTAAAATAGGTTAAGTTTCCTATTTTGAAGTTTTGATTCACTTCAGTTGAGAAGGGATTAATGATAAAGTTCAGTTCGTTTCTGAATGTTTGTGGGTCTTCTCCCCATTTGAATGAGTGGGTATCAACACCTGCAAATACGGGGAAATCATTTTCTATCCCTGGAGTAGGTTCTCCCCATTTACCATTAAAAAAGCCTGCAAATTCTACCATGATTAAGTTAGGTTATTTGATGCAATTGAGTAACTATAATTGATAGTTTACATCATACAAGTATTATCGATCCGTAGTTAGGGATGTTTGATATTTTCTTTATCTTGGGGAATACTATTTTAATAATTAATTATTAATTATTATTTCTGCCTAAAAGATGGAGAATTAAACTATATTTTCTGGTTAAAAACAGAATTTAATTTGTAGGAGTTGTGGGTGGATACCGAGATTTTGATTCACTTTTTGAAGATGTAGATAAGGGTTAATTTACTATTTAAACATTTTATGAAGCTCCCAAATAGGGGAGTTGTGTGATGAAAATTTCCTACTGTTTCACAATAGCTAATTCATTTTGTGAAGTTCCCGACTACTCCCATTACGCTCTAAGATTACCGAAAGATTGTAGGTTGGGTTGAGGTACGAAACCCAACCTACCTTATAGGAAATCTTCCACTATTTTAATAATGGATACTTACCTCTCCCTAAAATTTAGTCCAGTAGTGGACTGTTTCATCTAAAACTGTGCATTAGCTTTGAACTTGAAAATTCTTAATGCATCACTTTTGAATTTTAACTTTTGAATTCAATTTTAGAATTGCTATATTCTTGAAATGGCTGCAAAATAATTCCTAAAATTTTATCAATTTCTTTAACATAATATTCCCCTACATCTATACGCACAATTTTTTCTTCAAGTGTTAAAAATTTCCAATTTGTTCCAGTTGTAACTGCACCATAAATAACCTTAACTGAATTACCACAACGCTGATTAAATAATTGCCCTCCCACCATACTAGCAACACATTGTCCTAAACCACGAATAATATTTTCATTTTTAGCTTCAACAATAGTAATAACTGGAGCAGTAATAAAATATTGTGCAGAGGAAAAACTGAGCAAAAAATCACAATATCCTTGTAATCCTAATTCTGCTTCTACATTAAACTCTGTTCCCGAAAAAAGACTAATTTGATAATTTAATTGTCGTCTAACTTCAGCTAAAATTTGCGAAATTAATAGTTCTGAACGAGCTTTTCCTGTATTAATAGCAGTTGCTAAGGGAATATATTCTCCTAAAATAGTTGTGAGAATTTCCGAAGGTTTAATTGGTTGAATTTTAGGAAATAAATCTTGATTTTCTTCTAAAGTTAATTCAAAATTTATTTTGGCATTTTCTAGTGTAAATTTACTGTAAGAAAGATTGCTCATGGAAATTCAAAATTCAAAATTCAAAATTCAAAAGTAAGAATTGAAAAGTCAAAATTGCAAAGGGAATTCAAAATTATAACAGTTTTTATTATAGGGGAAATTCATTAGAATATTTAGCTAATGAGTAAAACATGGAAATTCAAAAGTATAGGGATTTTGATGATAAGGAAAATTCATTTGAGTAGCCATCTTTAGAGGCTAAATGCCATTTGCTCCTGGGATAATATGACCGTTACGTGTGTAAGTCCTGTAAATATTATTATTGTATAGTTTATAATTACTATCAAAAGAATGTTTACCTAATCAGTAAAACTATGGATATTGTCTTAACTCCAGATATAGAAAAACTTGTTGAAGAGCAAATTGAAACTGGAAACTATCAGGATGCTCTGGCAGTTATTCGGGAAGGGTGACAATTATTGGTAGAAAGAGAGAGGATTTATAAAGGAAAATTCTACCAACTTAAAAAAGAAGTGGAAATTGGCATTGAAGAATTAAAGCGAGGTGAAATATTGGATGGTGAAGCAGTATTTTATGAATTAGAAAAAGATATTAGGCAAATAGAAATTGCAATGGAACACAGAGGTAAAAATTAAATGGGTAGATATATTATTGCTTCTCCAGCACGATTAGATTTAAAAGAAATTAATACTTATCTATCTCAAAAAAATCCACAAGCAGCAAAAAAACTACAAGCAAAAATTAGAGAAAAGTGCAGATAATTAGCAGATTTTTCAGGAATGGGGTGTAACCGTGAAAAGTTAGCTTTAGGATTAAGAAGTTTTCCTGTGGATGATTATCTTATCTTTTATTTTCAGGGTAAAAACAGAATTGAAGTTGTACGAGTCGTGAGTGGATATCGAGATTTAGATAAACTTTTTGAGGATATGGATAAGAGTTAATTTAGTATTAATTGAATAGGGCAACCATTAGTAGATTGCCCCTAATTTTTTATTCTTTAATTATATAAGCGTTTCCTACGGAATGCTTACTTAATTATCAATGAAGAAATCACTCGCTTGTAGTTCAGGAGTTGTTTCTAAACGGGCGAATAAACCACCACTACCAAATCCATTATTACTGCCATTTTGGTTATAGTATAAATTGCCATTATTTTGATTGTAAACAATAAAAGCATTACTATTACTTGCGGCACTGTTAGTATTAACAACTTCAAATTATTGCAGTATATTTCCTGGTACAGTTTCTATTTCATTGAAGGTAGTTCGAGATAGAATAATAGTATCTTCATCTAACACAAAATCGACTATTTTATCTACTCCTACATCCCGTTTCCGAAAATTACGACCTGTGTCATAAATAAAGTTATCTGCTCCACCACCACCAATTAAGGTATCATTTCCGGGTCCACCATAGAGGTCGTCATTTCCACCTCCTCCATTAAGTCTATCTTTACCATTTCCTCCAATCAAAATATCATCTCCTCCCTTACCTATGAGGCTATCATTTCCTCCTTTACCATCTAATCTTTCGTCTTTATTAGTACCTCTAAGGGTTTCTTTTTTTCCAGTTCCTATTCCTTTATCAATTTCTATTCTGGCATACAAACCTGCTGTTGTTCTGGCGTTTTCAAATACTTTAAATTCTTCTGTAAATGTTTTACCTTTGTCTTGACTAAATCCTAGTAATCTAATTGTGTAATCTTTTCCTTTAGAGCTGAAACTACCATTACTAACCTTACTTAAAGGAAAGACAAAATCAGCAGCTTCTTCTGGATCGTCACTAGAAGGTGTTGTAACAATATCAAAGTCAAAGTCAAAAGATTCAGTACGTCTAGTAGGATTATATAGTTCTAGTTCTATTTCCAGAGGTACTGATTCAACATTTGAACCAGTTGAACCATTAAAATAGATTAAATCTCCTACTTTAAACTTTTTATTTAGTTGAGTAGAGAAAGGATTAATTACAAAGCTCAGTTCATTTGGGTATGTTCTAGAGTTTCCTATTTCCCCCCACTTGAATGAGTGGGTTTCAACACCTTCAAATACAGCAGAAGAGATACTTTCCCCTCGAATAGGTTCTCCCCATTTACCATTAAAAAAACCTTTAAATTCTACCATGATAGTTATTTGATCAAATCTAGGAAGTATTGATTGAGATTTTAATTCATCAAAACATTATTCATAATATCTGCACATTTTTTTTATATTGGCTTTTTCTATCCCTCCTACCCTCCTTTCAAACCTATGGTTTATAAACATCTTTCTCTTTTCATAAAACTTCTAGTGATAACTGATAACTGAAATGGTGAAGGGAGATTTCGGGGAATTTTCAATCTACTTTGAGCGATCGCTTAAAACAATAACTAAATATTAGGCAAAAGTGCTGGAAAGCTTATAAATATAGGGATGTTCCATGTAACCGCCTCTCTACTGATAACTATATAAGCGATCGCTTATTAGCACAAGTTGAATTAAAAATCATGCGTATAGACGAACAACCCCAGTCGAATTTCATTATATCAAATTTTCGGTCCCAACGCAAGGGCATCTTTTTTAGGGGCGCGATTTTTTCTTGGGGGTAGCTCTCACAAAATGAACATCTTGGTACTTTGCTACTGATATGAG
>NZ_JAYKGW010000237.1:0-29609 GCF_035285525.1 Okeania sp.
CAAAACTAAGTCAGAGTTCCATGATGTGAGAGAAGAGTTGGAGCGATCGCAATCTCAGTTAGATGAGGTATTGGGAGAGTTGGAGCAAACCCATTTTGAGTTACATCAGCTAAAGGAAAAAGGGGAAAAACAGCACTCAGAGTCTAATGAACAAGTTAAGCAGGAGTTAGGGGAAACTAAGGCCAAGTTGCAGGAGACTCAAAAGTTGTTAAAGGAATCTCAGTCTCAGAAAGAAAGAGATGATTATAAGGGTAAGTGGCAAGAAAGTCAACAAAAATTAGACAAAACTAAGTCAGAGTTCCATGATGTGAGAGAAGAATTGGAGCGATCGCAATCTCAGTTAGATGAGGTATTAGGAGAGTTGGAGCAAACCCACTTTGAGTTACATCAGCTTAAAGAAAAAGGAGAACAACAGCAGTCAGAGTCCAATGAACAAGTTAAGCAGGAGTTAGTAGAAACTAAGGCCAAATTGCAGGATACTGAGAAGTTATTAGATCAGTCTCAGTCCCAGTTAAGTGAAACTATGGGAGTACTAGAAGAATATAAGTCTCAAATGGAAAAGACCATCGAGACATTAGAGGAGTCCCAAGGGAAGTTGCAGCAGAAGCAGCATGAGTCCAAGGAGGTTAAGGAACAGTTACAAAAGGAGTCGAGAGTAGAGTTGGAACTCAAGAAGGAGTTGGAGGAAACTAAGTTTCAGTTGCGGGAGACTGAGGAGTTGTTAAAGAAATATCAGATGCAGTTAGAAGAAACAGTAGGAATATTGGAGCAAACCCACCTTGAGTTACATCACCTAAAGGAAAAGGGAGAACGACAAGAGTTAGAGTTACATGGACAAGTTAAACAAGAGTTGACAGAAACTAAGGCCAAGTTACAGAAGACAGAAAAGTTATGGGAGCAGTCTCAGTCTCAGTTAGGTGAGACCATGGGTGTGTTGGAGCAGTATCAGTCTCAAATGGAACAGGTAATGGGGACATTGGAGGAGTTGCAAGGGAAGTTGCAGCAGAAGCAGTCGGGGTCAGAGTCGCAGTTGCAGAAAGAGTTGGAGGAAACTAAGGCCAAGTTACAGGAGAAAGAGGAGTTGTTGGAAAAGTATCAGTTGCAGCTTGAGGAAACAATGGGAGTATTAGAAGAGTCTTATTCTCAACTTGAGGAGAAACAAAAGGAGTTAGAACAAGTAAAACAAGAGTCTGAACAAACGAAACTTCAACTACAACAGACTAAAATAAAACTCAGAAAATTAAAAGGTGACTATAAACCTGAATCTAATCAAAAAGTTGCTAAATCTTCTTCAGGAAACAACAAAAGAAGAAAAAAATAGGTATTTATAAAAATTTTAATTAAGGAAGTTTTCATCAGTGAAAAAGACTTGCTATAGTAGCAGAATATTTTGTGCAAATATATCCTTGGGATTTTATAGAAATAGGTTTTTTCAAGGAGAAATAAAAAAATTATTAGCTTAGGTGGCATATAAAAATAACATTAGGAACTCAAAATTTTCAAGGAGGAGAGTATGAAACTTTCTTGAAAAATATTGAACAATATAAGACTAATGTAGATATTGTCAGATTATTTTCTTTAGATAAAAAAAGCAATAAATCTGATTAAAAATAGAGAATTATGTTTTACATTTGTAGATAGTTTATCTACTTCTTAATAATGCTTGTTTGTCTGATATAAAAACAGTCGCTCATTGTCAAAGTATTATAGCTGTTGATGATTAGTTTATTTCTGAAGTTGATAGTGCTTTTCATAAAGATACTGAAATTATTTAGAGCAGTAAACTCTATATTCCTATTTCTAGGGAAGGTTATCTACTAAAACTTTAAAATCAACTAATTTAACAGTCTGAAAAATCCCAAAATTCACGTAACAATTCAATAACGTTTTATATTAACCGAGGAAAAAAATCATGGGTATAGTAAGAGGTGGAGTTCCCACTGAACTAGCTATTCAACTAAGAAATAAATACAATTTGCAAGTATTTGTGGAAACAGGAACTCACTATGGAGATACCGCTTTATGGGCAGCAAAACATTTTAACAAAGTAATAACTGTTGAATTTTCCCAGAAAATTTATGATGAAGTGCTGAAAAGGCATAGTCAAGTAAAAAATATAGAATTTTTGTTTGGTCATTCAAAAGAACAAATTCAATCAATTGTACCTAAGCTGAAAGAACCAGCTCTATTTTGGTTAGACGCTCATTGGTCAGGAAATGTTACTTATGGAAAGGGAGATGAGTGTCCTTTATTAGAAGAGTTAGAAATTATTAATAATTCAGAATTCGATCATTTTATTATGATTGATGATGCACGACTTTTTACTTCACCACCACCACTCCCTCATCAAGTTGATGAATGGCCGAATATTAGTGAAGTTATCAAAAAATTAAACTTTTTGGGTGGAAAAAGTAGATACACAGTTATTGTAGAAGATGTGATAGTTTCTGTGCCCGAATATGCCAAATCTTTAATTGCTAAATATTCTCAAGATATTAATACTAAATTATCCCAAGAATACTCTAAAACTCGTCAGTCTCCAGGTATTATCCAATCATCTAATCCCCAAGAAAAAGATTTGATAGAAATTGTTAATGTGGTTAATTTTTTTGAAACTGCAACTCAATATTTAGTAGATTTTAGGCTAGAAAAACCAACAAAAAGAGCAACTGATACTATTGTGCGTGTAAGAGGTTGGGTAGTAGGAAAAAAATCTCCAGTAAAAGCAATAGAATTAGTTAATGGAGGACAAGTATTAGATACTATTCCGGTTGATTGGGAAAGACATGATGTGGCTCAAGCTTTCCCAAACTATTTAAAAACTGGAGAAAATTCTGGATTTAGAAAATCCATTAATTCCCATCAACTTTCTAACAATAATCAATTCACTTTACAAGCAGTATTGAAAGATGAAACTCGCGTTCCCATAGCAGAAGTAACATTCAGAAAAAGACCCAACAAACAAAATGCTAAACAAAACATTGCTTTATTTAGAAATAGTGGAGAAAGTCACGTTATTTCCAGATTTATTAAATCTGACGATATAGTTTTTGATGTGGGAGCTTCGGTGGGAAATTGGACTCAAGAAGTTTTAGCTCATCATCCCAATGCTGAAATACATATATTTGAACCCAGAATTAAAGCATACAGAAATCTCGTTAAAAATCTATCTGCACAAATACCGTCAGGAAAAATTATTGCCAATAATTTTGCTGTCGCCAAAACTGAAGAAATTAAGAGATTTTATGATTATGAAAGTGCCCCTGAATTAAGTACATTTTATAGAAGGGTTGATGTAGAAAAGCGACCTAAATTTAAGCCTCCAATAGAATTACCAATCTTGACAACTACTATAGATAATTATTGTCATAGTTTAGGAATTAAAAGAATTAATTTTCTCAAAATAGATGTAGAGGGTAGTGAATTAGATGTGCTTCATGGCTGCGATAAATTATTGAAACAAGGAAAAATAGATTATATTCAATTTGAGTATGGTGGAACTTATATTGACTCGAAAACAACCTTAAAACAAGTTTTTAATTATTTGCAAAGTTGCCGATATTTAATTTTTAAGATGCTGCCAGATAGGGTAGATTATTTACCTCAATTTTTACCAGAATATGAAAATTATGGCTATGCCAATTTCTTAGCAGTTAATGAACGTTTCAATGTCAATATTTTAGGTGGTAAAAAAGATCAAATGCTTGACATTGCTGCTCTATGTCAAGAACATTCTATTAATATCAGTGGTGTAGTACATATTGGAGCGCACATGGGACAGGAACTTGGAGAATATCAACGAATGAATGTCAAAAAAGTTTTGTTCATTGAAGCTAATCCAGTTGTGTCTGAACGGCTCCAAAAACAAGTAGCCAATTTACATAATGTACAAGTAGTTAATTGTGCAATTACTAATCGTAACGGCATCGTTAACTTACACGTCACTTCTAACGAACAAAGTAGTTCCATCTTACCTCTAAAAGGTCATAGTAATATTTATCCAAATATTAAAGAAACTCATCAAGTTAATGTACCTGGAAAGACATTGGATACCTTGTTACAAGAACTAGGAAATCAACCAGAAGAATTCAATTTTTTGAATATAGATATTCAGGGTGCAGAATTATTAGCTTTGCAAGGAGCTACGAATCTACTAAAATATGTTGATGCTATTAATACAGAAATTAATTATGAAGAACTGTATGAAGGATGTGCATTAATTGATGAGATTGATGAATTTTTAGAACAACATGGGTTTGAGCGGGTGGCAACTACAACACCAAATCCTACTTGGGGAGATGCTTTTTATATCAGAAAGCCAGTTGTTACTGTCTCTGAACTAGGTTTTAATGGTCGTTTTGGTAACCAGATATTTCAGTATGGTTTCTTGAAAACTTATGCCCTCAAACATAATCTCCGAGCTGAAACTCCTAATTGGATAGGCCAGTATCTTTTTGGTCACAAAGATCCGCCAATTTCTCGATTGGAAAATTTGCAAAAAGTTAAGGAAATAATAGATGGAAAAACTGGTTCCCGATCGATACCTGATTCAGAACAACCCTTTAAAGACGTTGACTTCTTTGGTTATTTTCAGCTTCATTTTAGCTATTACGCGCCCTACAAAGAGTATTTCAAATCATTGTTTCAACCTATTGGAGAGGTAAAATCAACAGTGGCAGTAGCGATGAAGAAACTCCAGGAACGGGGAAAAACAATAGTTGGTTTGCATTTACGCCAAGGGGACTATAAACACCTAATGAGGGAAAAACGTTCTGGCATTACTTGTGCTTATGTAGCTCCTAACGAATGGTATAAAGATTGGTTGGCTGGTTTGTGGGAAACCTTAGAGGAACCAGTTTTATTTATTGCTAGCGATGAAGTTGAAGAAGTTGTCAGTGATTTTGCGGATTATAATCCTGTTACGGTTAAAGATTTGGGTATAGAGTTACCCCAGACACCTGACTATCCAGATTTTTACATCTTGAGTCAATGTGATGTGTTAGCTATATCAAATAGCTCATTTTCCTTTGCTGCATCTGTGTTAAATGAACGAGGAAAGTTTTTCTTCCGCCCTCATTTTCAAGCCAAGAAATTAATCCCTTACGATCCTTGGAATAGCGAACCTCTTTTATGGTGGAAGCGAGATGATATTGATATGCAAAAGCTTCTACCTGAAGAAGATCTGAGAGAAGTTGTAGATGTCGTCAGATTAGCTAAAACACCATCAGAACATCTAGAGGGATTTTCGCTCGGGAAACCGAGAAAAGGTAATAAAACTGATTCTAGCATTGGAATAAGAGGTTGGGTATTAGGAAAAACCTCTCCTGCAAAATCTGTAGAATTAGTTAGTGATGGACAAGTATTCCAGACTATTCAAGTTGATATCCAAAGGTTAGATGTGGCAAGAGCTTTTCCCAGCTATTCAAAAACTGCTGAAAACTCTGGATTTGACAAATATATTAACTTTAGCCAAATCCCTAGTGATGAATTTACTTTACAAGTTGTGCTAGAAAATCAAATCCGTCTTCCTTTATTAGCAGTTAAGTTAAGGAAAATCATAACTCAAGAATCCCAACCATTATCCCATCTACAGCAATCTCAGCAAGCTTTTAAGCAATTACAGTCTCGGTTGCAACAGATACAGGCAAAACAAAAGAATTGATTATTCTAGGAAGTTTGTCTACCACCAAATATTTAGGGTTTGGTGAAAAAGTCGGAAATTAGGGAGTAGGGAGTAGGGAGTAGGGAGTAGGGAGTAGGGAGTAGGGAGTAGGGAGTAGGGAGTAGGGAGTAGGGAGTAGAGAGTAGGGAGTAAACCCACCCCTAACCCCTCCCAGGAGGGGAATTTAGGAGGAGTAGGGAGTTATAGAGGAATTAGTTGGAAGAATTGTCTCTTAATTTTTCTGCCCTCATGATATCATGTCCGAAGGCAATCGGAGCGTGTAAAAGTTGGGAAAATATCTACCGCCATAAGTAAGATTTTTCCTTCTTCACATCGATCTTCTTCCTTCTTCACATCGATCTTCTTCCTTCTTCCTTCTTCCTTACCTTCTTTATACAATACCGATGCTACCGGACATGATATGGGCTTTTTGTGCTAACTTTTTTAATTTTTTTAACCTAAAAGCTAGTACTTTAGTAATAGCCTAATGAACTTTTGCTACCTGAAGTAATTTTGATAGTAAGTCAATATTAATGACTACATCTAAATCTCTATTTTTTGGTAAATCCTGTCTGCTCCTAGAAGATTCACCTATCATATAATAGTGTTCTAAATTGCAGTGATTAGCAGTTATATAGTAGCAATTTCTCAGAGCATCAGGTCCAAATAACTCTATAATCTTAGTACCAGACTGACAGAATACTATATTAGTAAGTGCTGCACCATGAACTGCAACTATAACTTTGGCATTGGCAAACAAAGAAACTTGCTCTGCAACTGAAGTAGAAGAGAGAACTACAGTCTGAAAACCAAGTGTACTTAAAAATTCAATTACCCGATCTTCATTAACAAGACGACGCACATCACTGTCTTTTCTACTTATGTAAATACGCTCTTGATATTTTGTTGATTTAACTTGATTTTTTAATGGCATTAACTCTCTTCTAATAAAGTCACAATTCCATTTTGAAGGAGCTGCCAGAGGTAAGGATGGTACAACTAATTTATCAGCTATAATATGATGATTTTGATAACTTTCTATAACTTTTTCTTGAGGAATACCTAAAAAAGTTAATATTTCTTTTTGAAATCTTTGTTGGTAAGAATTAACTATAAATTTATCTACATAACCTAAATCTATACCTCCTTTGAAGAGCAATTCCAAGCGAGAAATTACATCAAATATCCAATGGTAATAATTATACCCCCACCGAGATGATAAAAATACTGCTGTTCCATCTAAATTTAGAGCTGGCGGTAAGTTTTTTGTTGACATTAAGTCAATAATATCAGGTTTTCTGAACATCCTTTTGGTTAAAATTTCATCTTCTGAGTCAGTCACAACTACCCCCCAAGAATCATTGCTCCAAACTCTTCCTTTAGGAACTAGCATAAGAAAATTATTTACATAATGAGAAGTTTTAATACAAAAGTTTTGATGAATGTTTTTATCTACAGTTAAAGATGGGTTAAAGTAATTAGGATTGGAGAAATTAATCTGTGTATAACTTACCCGATATTTTTCATTTTGGTTATTGTTAGGAAGCTCTAGAAATTTGCCGATATCTTTACTTAATACAACTGGTATATTTGGATATTCTTCAGGGTTTTGTTCAGCTATTTTACAGTAGAGAGCTATAGCTTCTTCAATTAATCCTTGTCTCCGTAATGCTTTAGCTAAACTAGAGTAATATTTAACTAATAAGTTGGGCTTTAATTGAAAAGCAGTTTGATATGATTTGACAGCTTCTGATAGTTTTCCTTTTTTTAAGAAACAATCACCTAAATGTTTATATCCACTGGCAAATTCAGGGGATAACTCAACTGCTTTTTGGAAGAAAATTAGCGCTTTTTTAACATTTCCTTTTTCGTAAAAAGCTAATCCTAAATCATAGTTAAACCAAGCAACATTAGGGTTTAGTTTTAATGCAGATTTATAAGTCTCTATTGCTTGTTCAAATTTACTTAACTTGAAGAAAGCATTTCCTAAATAATAATAAGACCAAGGTGAGTATGGATTTAGCTTTAAAGCAAATTGATATGCAGCGATCGCTTCCTCAAATTTACCATTACGCATCAGTCTATTGCCATTTTTCATTTCCTCAGCAGATGTTACAGAAATCATTTGGCGATTATTTTTGAGCCAAGTTCCCTGTTGATTATTTTCCATTTCTAAATATACTAATTATTGAAACTTAACTATTAACTATTAATATAAGTGCCTATGCAAAATTAATTACACATTCTGTTGATTTTCTGTTATTCCTTACCTCTTTCCTGTTCCCTATTTCCAGTTAAGTGTTCTCTCTCTCAAATAGGAGATTAATTTTGGACGACTACTTAGATATAAGGCTTTGTTGGTAAGCATTCAGCTATTAGCACCTCAGCTATAAGCAATAAGACTCAGCTTTATCAGAAAAAAGCCTTTGAGAGGCTTACCCATAACTTGTATATATTAAGGATAACCCTCTGCTTTTTATCGAACTTTTTGGATACTTACTACTGATTCTTGAGCTTTTTTTTTAGCATATCTAAATTTTCTTAAATACGAATAATAAAACGTATAGTCATTCCAAATAAGAATGGAACACTATCAAGAATAATGGAACCCAAAGACCTGAATACTTGCTAATAGACATTCCAGAAAATACCGACTAACCCACCCCTAACCCCTCCCAAGAGGGGAATAATTTATAATTTCTTGTCGTGATAATTGATTTTGCTTTTTATTATTGGAGATATCTAATGAAAAATGAAACTGAAGAAATTTAATTAATCACTATTTCTTAAGCTAAGACGCATTTAAAATGCACAATTACTTTTGTTTCTTGCATACAATTGTAATAGGAATTCATGACTGCCTTTTGCCTTAAGCTCAGATATTTATCGGTAGTTTAAATGCCTCAAAGCTTGCTTAAAATTAATATATCTTGACCACTAACGTATCTCTTTCGACCAGACCATGAACCATAATACTTATTGATTACACTCAAACCAGATTCAGATACCCATTTTAGTAACAAAGACTCTTTATAGGCAATAGCAACTTCTGGTTTAATAAGGTCAATTGTAAAACATCCATTCAACTCATGCACAAACTGAAAGCTACTTTTCCCTTCACTGATTAAATTTTCTGATTCTTGATTAAGTAAAAAACAACTACACAAGCACTTTCCGCCTGGCTTCAATACTCTATATATCTCCTCTAAATAATGTCGTACTTCCTCAGTTTGCATATGAGTAAATACAGAGGTCAAAAATATGAAATCAAAACTTTTATCTTCATAAGGAAAAATAAAATCTTTTGCTTCTATATTTCCACCAGGGTTGTAGTGATAGTTATATATATTCACTAAACAGAAATTGAAATGAGGACGGCGTGTTGATATTTCTTGTTGAGGCCACTTAATAAATCTAGCCATAATCTCGAAACCTTCATAACTACCTGGAGGTTTTAAGTAGTGAGCTAAACCATAAGCCATTCTTCCTAAACCACATCCAACTTCTAGAACCCGATCTGTTTGTTTTAATCCTACTAATTGGATAAAGTAACCTAGGAAGGCAAAAGAGTTCCTCACAAATGCCCCATTTTCTCCACCGCCGCCTGCCCACTGAAGATACTGTTGACTGGGGAGCGGTATAGAAGATTGGAGCAAATTTACTAAAATAGAACCTTCATACCTACCAAACAAAGGTGTCAAAATAACTAGAGCATCTTGCCAATTTTGTTGTTTCTGATTAAGTGGTAATTTAATCAAAAATCCGGCCTTATCAACATTCTTGAAGTTGGGAAAGGCTTTTTTTAGATGGAGGCTATCCCGTCTTAATTCTAGTTCAAAATTCTGTATTTCTTCACCTGCAATAGAAAGTTTAAAGTTATCAAGTAAATAATCCTCAAATGAAACTACCCATCCTTCAATAAATAAAACTTGATTTTCAATGGCTACTTTTTGCAGAGAACCAGTAGTTATTAATAGCTGATTTTGTATGATTTGATTATTCTTGTGTTCTATAGCTATCTGATTTTCTAAATCAGACTTGGACTTGAATTTATTTAATTCAGCTTTAAGTTGAATTAGTCTCATTTTTGATGAATCCAATTCTGACCTAATACTTGAAAGTTTATCTGATGTATTTTTTGTGTTTGACATATTCAATCTAGTAAAATAAAGTATTAACAATATAATGATTCAAATAGGTAAAATCTCATGCTTTTAAAATTTAATGACCAGAATTAACATGACTTATATAAGATTTATTGAGTAAATTTTTGTAAGATGAAAAACTAGATTCTGAACGACCTTCGCCTTTTGTACCTTCAACAATCCAAACATTAGGATATCCGTTATCTACTCGATAATTTCCATGACGTTCAATATCTATTAGGCTTGAATGTTGGCTTTTTCCATACTCACAAAATACTATATTTTGCCATCCTAAATGACTCAGTAAAGATTGCAAAAAATCTTGGGAATAAAGAAATTGATGACCCCATCCATGAAAAGCCCGATTGATAGATAATGTAGAATCAATTCGTCTCTGGGGATTCTTTTCTGATAAATTAAAATGAGTGGAAAGTACCCACTCAACAGCAGGAGTAGAAAGTCTAATTACTCCACCAGGTTTGAGACTTTTCCAACCATGATTTAAGAAAGCGATCGCTCCTTCTAGACTTAGATGTTCGAGAAAATGTTCCCCATAAATATATTCCAAACCATTAAAAGGCCAAGGTTTAGTTACGTCCATTGTTTGGTCAATCCCATTAAAAGGACGAATATCTACATTCCACCAATCAGGCAAAATATTTTGGGGTCCACAACCCACTTGGACTTTTTTAATGCCATTGGGATGGTTTGGGTTCTTACGAGAGGTATTATTTTGGGTTGATAGATTCATAAATTTGTTCTTGACTTTTAGTTAGAGTATTTTTTGATTAATGACTATTTTTTAAAGGTGGAATTTGATCGGCAGTTAATGTCACAATTTTACCATCTTTGAGAATACTAATTGATTCTCCTAATCTTCGATGTCTTTCTATTGCAGAAGCGATCGCTGCTTTTACACCAGAATCAATTTGTTCTGATAATTTACCGGAATTTTTTTTATTCATTGTTTTTTTCTGTTATTTGTTGCCAGATAGAGGGTTGATAAATAATAACTGAAAGGTTGTGTGAGTATTCAGCTACTAATTGGGGATTATCCTCAGAATTATTATAGACAATCCAACTATCACATAAGGGTAAATATAGCTGAATTAAGTTTTTCTTTCCTCTTTCATAGCGACGGCGAATAACTTCAATAGGAATATTATGTCCTCCACTGTCTACTCGTCTTTGAACTCTTTCTATTGCTAATTCAGGAGTTTGTAACCAGAAATAAATTAAATTAATTGTATAGCCATCAGCTTTACAGTTTCTCAAAAAATGAGCGAAGTTTCGGGCAGCTAGAGTAGTTTCAAAAGCAAAATCAAGTTTTTCTTTAACTAAAGTTTTCAGACGTTCTAACATTAACCTTCCAGCTTGGATAGCAACTGATTCAGCGTTAAAAGGAGATAGTCCAGTAGCAATTTCATCTGCGTTAACATATTCAAAAATATCAAGAACATTTGGTAATAGTTTCTTAGCAACAGTAGTTTTTCCTGAGCCATTAGCTCCACCAATTACATATATTTCAGGCATAATTTATTTGAGAAAGTTAGTAAATAATACTTTGTTCTCTAATAGAAAAAATTATACAGTATTTGTGATATTATTCATTGGTTTAGTTTTATATTATAATGTAGATTATTGAGGATTTATTAATGTCTAATAATGACAAAAATCCTGAAAATATTCATTCTGCTACCACCCCAGAAGAATGTGAAAAAATGGAAGAGAAATATGGATGGAAGTTGAAAGATATTAGATTTAATAAAGAACAAGAAATCCTAAAAGTCGATTGCGTCTTTGAGGGAGAACAAACATCATTTGAGGATTCGAGATATGACAACTGAAACTTGGATTGTATACAAAACCGAAAATAGAAGTGATTATGGTTGGGAAGACCGGATGCTAATGCCAAGAGAAAGTTTGACTAACATTCTTTGGGAAAATTGGACTTACCAAGAAAAACCTTCTATTCCTCAAATAGGAGATAGAACCAGAAATTACAAATCAGAATCTGAAAATGGTTTTACTACTCATGGCCGGGATGGAGATTGGGTTGTCACCAGAGTTGAAAAATTTGTTGACCTTAATACAGACAAAAAAATATTTGTATGCTATTGCAAGTACGATCCTATAGAGCCAAAATGGAGTTTAATGAATCGTGGCGCTAAGGCATCAGATTTATTGGAGCAAAAAGCAGAAGTTTAAGCCCACGTTCCGCACGTCAAGTTGTAGCACGCTTAGTATTATAATAATTTGGTAGCGAGTGTAAGTATTTATACTGTAAAAATCACCTTGATTGAACTTTTCCATTCGTCAAATTCTCAGACAAATATTAAGTATAAATACTTGCAAAGTATGTGAATTTCTTCTAAATTCTGGATTCACCGGTTCTGACTTCTGTTTGCGGAGCATGACCTAGGAACTCCTAGCTTGATACTACATTTTGTCGTGCGGAATGTAGGTTTAAGCATATTTATCTTAATAGGGAGTAGGTAATAGGTAGGGACGTTGCATGCAACGTCCCTACTAAGTCATATCAAATTTATTCAGTAAACCCTAATTATCAATTATTAATTATTAATTGTTAATTATTAATTATCAATTATTTAGGACTTTGCATTTTTTTCTGATTTAGCTCCTTGATCGCTTCCAACATTTTCTCTACTCTTTTCTGAAAACTATGATGCTCCCGAACATATTTTGCCAACTCTAATTTTACTCCTTTATTCTGACTTTTTTGCTGCAAACTATTTGCTACTACTTTTGGCAAATCTGCCTGAGAATTATAAGTAGAAATTTTATTTCCAAAGACTTTTTCTAAACCTGAAATTTTATCAGATACTATTGTTGCTCCACAAGCAGCAGCATCAAATAAACGATTAGAAATAAATCCTTTTTCTCGCATAGTATCCCAATGGTCATTTAATAATACACCACATTTACTGTAATAACGTCGTAAAATTTCATTAGGAATATATTCTCCTTTCAAATAACCATCGGGCAATAAATTTCCCCAGTTTGTACCATAAACATCTACCTTTAAATTACTCTCCACTGCATCTTTTACTATCTGGCGATAAACCTTTCGAGAATTTCCCACAAACAAAATTTCTCCTACTTCTTCAAAACCTTCCTCATCAGGATAAAACAAATTTGGGTCAGTACATTGAAGCAAAGTGTTGACTGGAACTTTTACTTGTTTTTGTAACTCCTCAGCATAAGAATGAGATGCCACAAATACTTGGTCATATTCTTCATATTCTTCTAGAGAAACTTTATCTGGATGACTAATATTCCACATCAAATTAATATGATAAGACTTAGGTTGATAACGACTCAAACCTCGAATCGTAATTGCCACATCATCTCCAAATATTTGGGGATTTTCCCACTCTGGCAAAATATCAATTCTGACAGAATGACCTAATATTTCAAATTGCCGTTTCATGGCTAAGGCAAAATGATAATCTCCCCATTCTTGAGCTTGGTTCCAGTCAGGAACTCCAATTTTTATAGCGATGCGGAAACTATTACTCATTTTTTCGCGTAAGGCAGAAAATATTGTATAAGCACGATGTTTATAAGTATGTTTTTCTTTAACTATTTTCTGTAACTCTGCCACTTTTGCTAATCTTAATTCCTCATTTGTGAGATATTCTCGTAATAAATTTTCTAGAGATTCACGAGAATGATAAGTAGGCAAAATTCCATCGAAAGACTCTTGATTTCCTAATTCTCCATTGCTAATAACTAAAGCACCAGACATAATTGCATCAAAGACTCTAGAATTTGTGGAACCCCATTGTTTTGTAACTGAGTTGGCATCATCAATTACTACTTTTGTAGAAGCATAAACTTTTGGCATATCAGTATAAGGAAGAGGTCCGCGATTATACTTTTTAAACTTCTCAAATTTTTCCCAGTTATAACCATACAAAGCAAATTCAAAAGGTAAATTATCTGGTTCCAATACGCTCATAATATCTCGTGGATATTTCCAGAAACTTCCTGTGAAACAGTAGTCAGATTTATATTTATTCTCTAGTTCAGAATTGATATTTTCCTGTTGCTCTAAAACTGCTACTTCCGAACTACTTTCTACTTTACTTTTGTCTGCTTCGGGAATTTTATTACCTAGTTCAGAAGAAGACTTTTCTGATTCTTCTAAAATTGCTACTTCTGAATTTTTCTTTGATTCCGAATCTGATTTGTGTGACTCTTTTGAAATTCCTAATTCCGAATTTTTCCCTACTGCACTTTTCCCTACTTCGGGAATTTTATCACCTAGTTTAGAAGAGGATTTGCCTGACATTTCTGAAATTCCTATTTCGCAATTTTTCCCTACTTCGGAATTTTTCTCTAATTCAGAATCTAATTTTTCTGACTCTTTTGAAATTCCTATTTCAGAATTTTTCCCTACTGCACTTTTCCCGGCTTCGGAAATTTTATTACCTAGTTTAGAAGAGGATTTTTCTGACATTTCTGAAATTCCTATTTCGGAATTTTTCCCTACTTCGGAATTTTTCTCTAATTCAGAATCTAATTTTTCTGACTCTTTTGAAATTCCTATTTCGGAATTTTTCCCTACTTCGGGAATTTTATTACCTAGTTCAGAAGAAGTTTTTTCTGACTCTTCTGAAATTGAAAATCCCAATTTTTTCTCTAGTTCAGAATCAATTTTTCCTGACTGATTTAAAATTCCTACTTTATCACTTCTTCCTTCTTCCTTCTTCCTTCTTCCTTCCTCAAATCTTTCCTCATTAGTTGCTATTCTAATTACCGTTGCAGGTTTAAATAATTTCTGCTGAATATAATCAGCAGATTTTTGAGAAGAACACCAAAAACAATCATAATCTACCTTTGATTTTTGAGACCCCCAAACCTCAAACCAATTTCTTGCCCAAGCAACTTTTACTAAACTTGGTTTAGCATTTTCTATTCTTTCTAAATCATAATCATGGCGCATAATCACAATTACATCTAACCTTGTCATATCATACCAATCATCTCCTTCCGAAATATAATAAACATCCCATCCAAATTCTTTAACTAATTGTTCTCCTAACTCCACCGCTGTAAAATAATCTCCTGCGGAAGCTGCCATATCTGCTTCAGTTACAGCAAACCCAATAGTTAAAGGATGACCAGTCCAATACATTCCTTTTTCAAAGAAATCTTGTAAATGTTGACGACGCAAATAATAAGCATATCTTTGTTCAATTATCGGGCGATTTTTCAAGATTTTCTCGATAAATTCTTTCCCTTTATTAAACCGAGAAAAACCGCGATTATGAAAAGCAGTTAAATTATTAGCACTGATAATTTCTTTGCCTAATTTTTGTCGAATAGTCAAACATAAATCTACATCCTCATAACCATAAAAATAGTCTTCATTAAAACCTCCCACTGCCAGAAAATCTTCTCGCCGACACATCATTAAAGCTCCAGTAACAACAGGTACTTTCCAAGGAGCAGATTGTACCTTTAATAATTGGGGAGCATATCTAACTTCATAAGGATAAAAAGGTTCATTTTGACTGTGGAAATATAACTGAACTCCTAAATGTTGAGTAGGAGGAAAAGCCAAAGAGCGATCGCTTACTATGTCTAATAATTTTACTCCTACCATTCCGAGATTTTCATCTTTTTGAATTAATTCAACCATCTGCGGAATAATATCTTGGCAGAGGGTAATATCATTATTCATAAATAGTAGTAAAGGTGCTTTTGTTTCCTCTACTCCCACATTATTTGAATTGGAAAAAGAATAATTATCTCCCCTAGCAATAATTGTAATTGGTAATTTTTCTGACCATTGGATACAGACATCTATACTATTATCTGTGGAACCGTGGTCAACTATTATTAATTGATAATTTTCATAGGTATTATAAATTTCAAAAGAAGCAAATAATTCACTTAAGAGTTTGGCTCCATTCAAACTCAAAATAATTACTGCTACTTCTGGTTTTTCTATCTTAACTTTTGCCAGAGGTATTTGATTTATAACTTCCTCTCCACTTCTGACTTCTTCTAATTCTTCACTTTTGATTCCTTCTTCACTTTTAACTTTTGAATCTTCATTTCTTACTTTGGAATTTTGATTCTTGACTTCTTCTAATTCTTCACTTTTTACTTTGGAATTTTTACTTTGGAATTTAAAATTTACTTCTTCACTTTTTACTTTGGAATTTTTACTTTTGAGTTCCAAAACTCGATAGATAAGTTTATTAATTTCTCCCTGATTATAACTAAGTTTAATTTCATGTTTTACCCCTTTCGGTCCGACTACTAAAAGTTTAGGAGAATTTTTTAATTGCTGACCTGTTTCTGTTATTTTCACACTAACTTCAACTAACCCATTGCTATGTAAAGAAGGCGGAATCTTATGAGCAAAAGCATGATATCCATGAGTATCAAAAGCCTCAGCTAAATCTTTTCTATATTTATTCGCGACTAAAGTTCCGATTAAATTATTACCAACAAAAATATCAAGAAATACAACCTTATTAGCATCTTTTTTATGTCTCGCCCAACCAGAAACATAGTCAATAGTTGCATAATCCAAACAACCTTCAAACTCCGTTTCTCCTAATACACTTAAATTACTAATTTCCCCAGTTTCCAGAACCCTTTGAAAAGATAAAACTTCCTCTAATTTTTTCTTAGCTTTAGAAAAATAAGGGTCTATTTCCAAAGCACGACGATAAAAACTTATAGCATCAGTTAATGGATTTTTTTTAGCCTTAACTTCCCCTAACTGAAACAGAAACTTTGCCGAATTAGGTCTTAACTCCACAGCCTTAGTATAAGCAGCGATCGCCTCATCCCATCTACCTAATCTTGACATAACGTTCCCAATATGGTATCTTACGTCAGCAGATTTAGGATTAAGTTGACTAGCTTTCGTATAAGCAGCCACCGCTTCATCCAACTTTTGCAGTTCAGCCAAACTTTCTCCCAACATATGGTATAATGCCGCCGAATTAGGATTAATTTCTGCTGCCCGACGATAACTCGTAACTGCTTCATCCCACCGTTTCAACTTACTCAAAGTATGACCCAACTGATGGTGAATTTCTGCCGTATTAATACCCAACTCAATAGCTTGCCGATAATTTACAATAGCATCATCAAAATTTTGTTGCTGTACTAAAGCAAAAGCCAAATTATGGTATACTGCTGCTAACTTGGGATTAAGTTCTAAAGCGTAGCGATAATTAACAATAGCCGCATCCCACTTTTGTTGTGAGGCATAACTTTCCCCTAAATAACCATATACCTCAGCTAAATTGGGGTTAAGCTTTAGGGCACGTTCAAAAGAAGCGATCGCCTCATCCCACTGTTTAATATTACCCAAAGCCTTACCCAAATCTCCATAAGCTTCAGCCATATTAGGATTAAGTTTAACAGACTTACGCAGAACAGCTACTGCCCAATCATTCTGTTTTAATTGAATCAAAACATGGCCGAACTGATGAAACACATCTGGAGAATTAGGTTGAAGTTCAGAAGCTTTCCGGTAAGCTACAACTGCTTCCTCCCATTTTTCTTGTTGAGACAGAGCATATCCTAAATAATGATAAACCTCTGGGGACTTTGGTTGAAGTTCCGTAACTTTCCGGTAAGCTACTACTGCCTCTTCCCATTTTTCCTGTTGAGCCAGAGCATATCCTAAATGGCGATAAATATCTGGGGACTTTGGTTGAAGTTTCTGTGCTTGTCCATAAGCTGAAATAGCTTCTTCCCATCTTTTTTCTTGAGTCAGAGCATATCCCAATTGATGATAGAGTCCTGCTGTAGGGGTAGTATTTTGCTCCCTCAATAAATCAATTGTTTTTTGATAAGCAACAATAGCCTCATCCCACCGATGTAATTTTGCCAAGACTTCCCCATAATGATGAAAAACTGTAGCAGAGTTCGTAATTATTTGGCAAGCCTTTAAATAAATTTCCGCAGCTTGATGTAAATCTCCCAATTTTGTGAAAGCCATTCCTAACTTTTGGTATCCTGCCCAAAAACCAGGATCAATGTCAATCGCTTTTCGATAACAAATTATCCCTTCCTCAATCTGACCTTGTTTTTCTAAAGCTACTCCTAAACTTTGATGAGCAATACTAGAGTCAGGGTCCATAGATATAGCCTTTTGGAAATTAGCGATCGCTTCATAAAATAATCCTTTTTGGATTAAAACTTTTCCTAAACTAATGTAAAATTCAGAGAAATTAGGATTAATCTTAATAGCTTGGGAAAAAGAAGCGATCGCTTGACCTAACTTACCTTGTTTTTCTTGCATATTTCCCAAATTGTAATGAGATAATGCAGAAGTAGGTTGAAGTTCTATTGCTTTGTGGTAAACTTTAGCAGCTTCTTCCCATTTACCTATTTGAGTAAGAACATATCCTAAATGTTCGTGAAACATGGCCAAATTAGGGTTAAATTCAATAGCTTTTCTGTAGAGAGTAACTGCTTCTTTTAATTGGCCTGCTGCTACAGCTTGTTGGCCTTGTTGGAAATATTTGTTTGGAGTTTCTGGATTTAGTGGGAACAGGGTACTCATATTTGTCTTCATTAAAGATTACTACTTATACCATCAGGTGATGAACTTAAGATATTGATATTATAGGTTGGTGTATTTTGTTCTTTCAGCCTACATCAAAATTTGTTTTGAGATTTTCTCTTTTTGTAAATAAAGGACTAAAATAATTTTTAGTTCCATTGATTAGGAGTAGACAACAATAATTTCAGAAATATTATCAATTTTTTCTGCTACTTATCAAATATAAATTATTTAATTAAAGACAATGTGAGCATTCAGCCATTAGCATTTAGGCGTCAGCTATTTATTTGAGTTTGAGATCAAAGCTTGGCTTTGTTGAGGTAAATTGAATCTTATGATTAAAGCCGACTTTAAAGCTTATATTCATTTAAAACCATTTTAAAGTTTAGATAGGATTTGTTGTTAGGGAAACTCTGACCCAAGAAGCTAGCTGGTAGCTAATAGCTGAATGCTTACAAGACAATATCCAAAAGTTATAAATTATAGAGAGGTTTAATAATATCAAAATGACTTTACCTAGTTTTATCATTATAGGCGCTCACAAGTGTGGCACAGCTTCTTTGTATAACTATATGATTGAGCATCCACAAATTTTACCTGCAGCCAAAAAAGAATTGCATTTTTTTAATTGGTTTTCTAAAGCAGGAAACAGAAAAAAAGCAGAAGGAGTAGAGTGGTATTTATCTCAGTTTCCCACAATTTCTAATGGAGAAAATTTCATAACTGGGGAAGCTACACCAGACTATCTGGTCGATCCACATACTCCCCAAAAAATGTTTAAATTATTACCAGATGTTAAATTAATTGTGCTTTTGAGAAATCCTGTAGACAGAGCAATATCTCATTATCATCATAATCGAGGAGTTAGTAAAAAACGAGAACCTTTACCTTTCAAAAAAGCAATTGAAAAAGAGTCAGAAAGATTGAATCAAGAAAAAGAAAAACTCATATTTGATGAAAATTATAGAAGCTTATTTTATAAAAATTATAGTTATTTAGAAAGAGGAATTTATATTGAACAGTTAGAAATATGGATGAATATTTTTCCCAGAGAACAGTTTTTAATTTTGAAAAGTGAAGATTTTTTCGACAACCCAAATATCACACTCAAAGAAGTGTTTAATTTTTTGGATTTACCGAACTATGAACTAACTCATCAAAAACAAGATAATGAACTGTCTCATCAGCCAATAGATAGAAAAACGCGCTCTATTCTTGCTAAATATTTTCAACCTTATAATCAAAGACTAGAAGAATATTTAGCCATGAAATTTAATTGGGATAATACTGTTAAAAAATTAGAAAACCAGGAAAATAAATCTTTAAATGTAGCTCCTATGAATCAGCAAGTATCAAATAAAAATTTAGATAAATTATCAGTAACTAAAATTCAGCAAAGTCAAAAGAAAAATCAAAAAATTCTCAGGAAAATTGACTTCAAATATCTAGTTGTAGGAATGGCAAGAAGTGGAACTACATTTATGGCCCGTGCTTTGAGAAGTGTAGGCATAAGATGCGGACATGAAAAATTTTTTGGTGGTTCTCACAAACCCCAATCTCTAACTAAGAAAGTAGTTAAGCAGAGAATGTTGAAGCATCAAAACCTAAAAGCTGATTCTAGTTGGTTAGCAGTTCCATTTTTAAATACTGAATGTGTACCACAAGATGTTTCGATTATTCATTTAACTCGTCATCCTCAAAAAGTAATTGAGTCAATAATGGCAATAGGTTTTTTTCGACGAAAAAATTACAACTTTTATACTGACTATGTTTTTTTAAATACACCCGAAATTAAATTATCAGATTCAGAATTAACTAAATGTTGTAAGTGGTATTTATACTGGAACCGTAAAATTGAAGAAAGTGGCAGGCAGTTAATACATTATCGGGTAGAAGATCCCCTGGAAAAATTGTTCGATCGACTAAATTTGAATTACGATCGGTATAAAATTTTTAATGATACTCAAGCAAATTCTAGAAGAACTAAAGATCGGAAATCAATCAACCTTATAGAAGAAATAGAAGAACCAGATTTACTTAAACAAATTGTGGAAATGGCTGAACGGTATGGTTACTCAATTGAAGGAACAGAAACACCTAGTAAATATAGTCAGCAAGTTCAACAGGAAAATCCTATTAAATTTGATAAAAAAGAAAGGGATATACAAGAATTTGACTCCAAATTAGCAAAAATCAAAGATGAATTACAGAGCTTTTCATCAATTGCCAAGGAAAACGCCAAAGTTCAGAAAATAGAAGAAAACTTAGTTGTCTCTGGGCTAAAATCACCAAGAATAGTTATTGAAAAGTACGACCAGAATATTGATAGAATTTATAATGAATTATTTTGGGGATATGAAATCCAAGAAATTCAGACAAAAACTAACAACCAAGATACCATTAATATTTCTGGATGGGTATTAGGAAAAAATTGTCCTGTAGTAGCTATAGAAATAGTTGAATGGAGTCGAATAGTGAAAAAGGTATCTGTTAATCAACCAGATCCTGATGTAGTTAAACTTTATCCAGAAGCAGCTCAAGTCAAAGAAATTGGTTTTAGTATAGATTTCTCAGTTAATGAATTACCACCAAAATTTAATTGGCTAGTACAAGCAGTATTTGCTGATGGAACTCAAATGTCAATAGCTTGTCTCCAAACTAATGATCTTCAACCACTAAATATTAGGGATACACCTTTATTGACAAGAAAAGCTGTTGAATTTATCAAAAATTTCTTTCCACAAAAACCTGATGCTAAAGTTTTGGAATTTGGCAGTGGTGCTTCTACTATATGGCTCTCTAAACTCACCAAAAATCTTACTTCTATTGAGCATGACGGTAGGTGGTTTCAGCAGGTTAAAAATCAGATTGAGACCCAGACAGATTGTAATCCAGTAGATTTTAAACTATTACCAAGACCATATCATACAATATGCGAAAAGTTTCCTGAAGCATCTTTCGATTTAATTATTGTAGATGGTCGTGATCGAATGAAATGTTTTGAAGCATCAATTAAACTTTTAAAACCAGGTGGAATAATAGTTTTAGATGACGCACAAAGACAAAAGTATCAACAAGCTCAAGATTTGTTAAAAGATTGGCATTTGACAAAAACTATTACCAATGCTCGACATACTTATTGGTGGCAAAAGCCATTTTCAGAGGCGAAATTGGTAGATAAAAGTCGAAGAACTCCTAGTCGAAGGTCAAAATCTCGGGAATTAGAAAAAACAGTTATAGCTGGTGTGTCAATGGTGAAAGATGAAGAGGATATTATTTATTACACTTTAGCTGGGAATTATAGACAAGGGGTCAAAAAATTTGTCATGCTAGATCATTTGTCTTCAGATACAACAAGGGATGAGATTAGACGCTTCGCTGATGATTATCCAGAAGCAATGGTTTACTTGATTGAAGATAGAGATCCTTTATTTCATAAGTACAGGAAAATGTCTGCTGCTGCTGAGTTTGCCCATACAATGTGGGGAGCAGAATGGATATTTCCATTTGATGCTGATGAAGTGATATCTTCATCAGAACAACCTCTAACAACTATCCTGAGTCAATTTGATCCAAAAGATATTTGTGTTGGTCTGCAACACAGGAACCATATAATCCGTTCATTCTACGATTTATCTGAACCTAATCCTCTGAAAAGAATGACTTACAGAAAAAAAGAAGATACTGCTAGTGGTGAGGATTACAGTAAGGTTATAATTCGCTGGCAGCCTGGTATGGAAATTACTCAGGGACATCACGCTGTCAAATTTAAGGGCAAGAAGCTACCTGTGACAATACTGGGAAAAAATCATGGACTTATTCTGAGACAATATAGATATCGTTCTCGAGAACAGATGAAACAAAAAATTATTAATGGAGGAAAAGCTTACGAGATCACTCCAGGTATGAAAGGTATTGTATGGACAAAAAAGTATACAAAGTATCAGAAAATAGGAGAAAAATTTATTGATAGGTTCTATAATTATGAGATTAATGGAGATTTAGATGCTGTTTACGATCCAGCTTGGGTATAAATAAATTTCTCAAAAGTCCTGAATAAGCTTTCAGTAATCCACTGAAAATACCGATTTATCTTTATCAAAATAATTGGGTTGCGCACTCCGCCTTTTAAGGGGAAATATTTTTGTAATGGGGCTGAAATCCCTGTTACAAAAATAACTGACTTGGTTTAAAGATACTAGCTCAATTAAGTTTAGTAGAAAAAATGTAGTAATAATCAAATGTCTAATCAAAGTCAAAACCAAAAACAATTAACTGAAGCTACACTACCAGCCAAAGTGGAAGTTTTAGACATTACTGTGTCTACAGTTGATTCCCAAAATTTATGGGGATTTTATATAGATAAACCAGTAAAGGGAGAAAAAATTGACTCGGGCAACCATAAAGTGGAAATAATGGGTTGGGTGTTGGGGAAAAGCTCTCCGGTGGTAGCGGTAGAAATAATTTGTAATGGTAAGATTCTCCAAACAGTACCTGTTGACCAACAACGCCTTGGTGTGGCTAAAGCTTTTCCCGGTGTTAAAGAGGCTAAAAACAGTGGGTTTTCTACCACAGTTAGAGTTCCTAAACAGGTATCTTCAAGGGAGTTGTTTCTGCGAGTCAGACTAAAAGATGAAAGCCTAATTCCTGTGGGAAAAATCAAAATCTGCTCAGTTGCATCTAAATCTATTGAGGAAGTAGATTCAAAAACATCGGCTCAAACTCCGTTGACACTACCCAAAGAAATAACCCAACGAACTTTGGGGACAGATTCAACAGTAGAAATAATTTCAGTTCATGTGCCCAAAACAGCAGGGACTACATTTAGAGAACAGTTGATACAAGCTTATGGAAAAGAACAAGTTTTTCTAGATTACAAAAAGCAACCAGTCGAGGAAGTATTATCAGAAATAAAATCTCTAAATATTAGAGCTATTCATGGTCATTTTAAGGTAGAAAAATACGACGATTATTTTCCTGAGGCCAAAAGAATTATCTGGATCAGGGAACCTATCAAGCGTTTGATTTCTAATTATTGGCATCAAGTGACACATTTCCAAAATAGAAAAGTCCTTTTGCATGAAGTTAAATTCGAGAAAAAAAAGTTAATAGAGTATGCTACTCGACCTGACATTAAGAATTTGATGTTTAATCATTGTGGCCAAAGAACTCTAGAAGATTTTTGGTATGTGGGAATCACAGAATTTATGGAGGAAGATTTAGTTGAAATTCAAACAAATATCGGATGGCCAAAAGTTAAACTTAGTAATCTAAATAAGCACAAATATTCCCAAAGTTATTCAGCTTTTGTGAAAGAGGTATTGTCAGATTCAGAAATGATAGAGCAACTAAAAGCTATCAATAGCCAAGATATAGAAGTTTATGAAAATGCCTTAATAATGCGAGCAGAAAGGATAAAAGATCGGTTAAAAACCCTACAGTCAAATAATCATAATTATCAACAGGAAAACAATAAATTACCAAAACAATTCACTAAAAAACCAGCAAAATCCAAAATTAAAATTCTAGATATTAGCTTGTTTGAAGTTGATTTCCAACATCTATGGGGATGTCGTATAGCTAGACCAAGAAAGGAGGGCAATAAGATAAAAATTAGGGGTTGGATTTTGGGAAAAAGCTCTCGGGTAGTGGCAATAGAAATAATTAGTAAAGGAAGTATTGTCCAAACAGTTCCTATTGATAAAAAACGTCTTGGTGTAGCTAAAGCTTTTCCCCATGTTAAAGAAGCTAAAAATAGTGGTTTTTTCACAACAGTTAGAGTTTCTCAAGAGGTATCCTCAAACGAGTTGTTTCTGCAAGCCAGACTAGAAGATAAAAGGCTGGTTCCTGTAGGAAAAATCAAAATCCCCTCAGTTACGTCTAAATCTATTGCTATTGAGGAAGTAGACTCGGAGACATCTGCTCAAACTCCTTTGGCACTACCCAAAGAAAAAACCGAGCTAGCTCAAGTTGAAATTCAAGATGTGGGTTTGTCCGAGCTTGATAATAAAAATTACTCTAGTTCAAATCTTGAGACAGATTCAAAAGTAGAAATAATTTCAGTTCATTTGCCTAAAACAGCAGGAACTACATTTAGAAAAATATTAGAGAAGGTTTATACTCCTGAGCAAGTTTGTAGTGACTACACAGGTTCAAAATTTTCAGAAGAATTATTAACTCAAATAGGTGAACCTAATACTAAGGTAATTCATGGTCATTTTCCAGTAACTAAGTATCAGAATATGTTTCTGGAGGCGAAGAGGATAATTTGGCTAAGAGAACCAGTAAAACGTTTACTTTCCCATTATATATTTGAGATAAATGTTCAGAAAAAAAGAAGATTCACAACTATAGAAAAAGAGAAAAAAAAACTCCTTAAATTTGCTAACAAAGACTACATGAAAAACTTAATGTCATACTACGTTAAGGACTTACAATATTTTTGGTTTGTTGGAATCCAAGATTTTTTTCAAGAAGATTTAGTGGAACTTCAACAAAAATTAGGATGGTCAAATATTGAATATTCTTATGCTAACAAAAATCCATCAAAAATCCATAAAAATTTTGTCAAACAGGTATTAGCAGATACAGAAATGATAGAGCAGCTAAGGGCTATTAATAGCCAAGATATAAAAATTTATGAAACCGCTTTAAAAATGCGAGCAGAAAGGAGGAAATATTTGTTGAAAACCCTAGCATCAAATAGTCATAATCACCAACAAGAAAACAATAAATTACCAAAACAGTTCTCTCAAACAACACCAAAAGCAAAAGTAGAAATTAAAGATATTAGCGTGTCCAAAATTGATTCCCAACGTCCTATTAAAAAGTATAGTTTAAGTATTTGTGGAATTATGAAAAATGAAGGTCCATATATCGTGGAGTGGTTAGAATTTCACAAGTTAGTTGGTGTGGAAAGATTTTATCTATATGACAATACCAGTACTGATAATACGATTGATGTTCTGCAACCTTATGTTGAATCTGGAGAAGTTATTTATTATTATTGGCCTCATAAACCAGGACAAATGTCTGCTTATTCTCATTGCTTAAAGAATCACAAATATGATTCAGAATGGATAGCATTTATAGATTTAGATGAGTTTTTGTTCCCTACGGTAGCAGATAAGATAACAGATATAATAGATGAGTTTTCTCAGGTTTCAGCTCTAGGAGTTAACTGGATGAACTTTGGTACATCAGGACATGAAAAAAAGCCTGAAGGATTGCAAATAGAAAACTTTATTAAATGTGCCAAAAAAAGTTTCGGTCCGAATAGACATATCAAATGTATTTTACGGCCAGAAAAAGCAGTTCGTCCACTAAATCCTCATCAGTTTGTATTTTCTCAAGGTCAGGTAGTCACAGAAAATAAACAACCAATCACAGGACCGATATCGTCAACACATTCTATTAAAAAAATCAGAATAAATCATTATACTACTCGCTCAAAAGAGGAGAGTATGAAAAAAATGATGCGAGGTAGGGCAACTAAGAATGAACAGAGACCTTGGTCGCATTTTGAATCTAAAGATAAGATATTTAATGAGGTAGAGGATTTAACGATTCAACGATTTGTTCCTAGACTAAAAATAGCGGTAGAAAAAATTCAGAGGCAAATAAATAAAGAACAATTTTTATCGGCAAAACCACAGATAGAAATTAATGAACCTTTGGTAACGGTAGGAAATCTAAATACAGTAGCGACAGAAAACGACCTATTATTGCTAGGTGGTTGGGTTGTGTCACTCAAGTATGGGTCTGCGGATAGCTTCAAGGTTTCTATTGATGGAACTGAGATATCTAATTTTCAACAGAATGTGGCTATTCCTAGTCCAGATGTTCAGAAAGTTCGTCGCCAACTCCAGGGTGCAGATAAAGCTCGTTTTCGTATCAAAATACCTCTGGAGCAACAACAACTTGAACAGTTTCAAGATTCTCTGGTTGTTGTAACTCCTATTTTTGAGGGTAATGAAGGTGCTGCTTTACGAGGTGTATTAAATCCTACTATTAAGACTCCTAAAAAAGAATACATTAAACAATTTGGCGATCCTCCCAATAACTTTAGTCATGCTGGTTTTAAATGGTTGGGTCATTTAATCGAAATAGGAGGTCTTCAACCGACAGATCATGTTTTTGAGTTGGGTTGCGGGATAGGAAGGGTTGCTTATGCTCTAGCTAACTATCTTAAACCAATAGCTGCTTACGAAGGTATTGATTTTCGGGAAAATGCTCTGTCGTTTGCTCAACAAGAAATTACTACCCGAAAACCTAACTTAAATTTCCGGAGGGAAAATGTTCATCACCCAATTTATAACCCCAATGGTGCTGTACCGGGAGTAGAATTTGTTCTTCCCTATCACAATTTCAGTTTTGATGTAGTTTACATTACGGATATGTTTACTCATCTGCAAATTTTGGAGATGCGACATTATTTGGAAGAAGTTCACCGAGTTTTGAAGTTTGAGGGTAGGTTGTTATTTGGATGTTTCCTGCTTAACTCGGAATCACAAAAATTAATTGCAGAAGGTCAAGTTTCTCAGAAACTGATTTATGAAGTGGAGGGTGGTTTGACTTTAGATTCAGAGTTACCAGAAAAAGGTACTGGTTTCTCAGAATCTTTACTGTTAAGTTTAGTAGAAGAGTGTGGGTTAAGGGTAGTAGGAAAATATTATGGTTCTTGGTGTGGACGTAAATCTTTTATTAATCAAGATTTGCTGGTTTTACAAAAAAAGACTCAGTTATCTCTAGAAAAACAGACAGAACTGAAACAGATATCTGAAACTAAAACTAATGAAACTAAGATGTTGAACTCAAAGTTAGATAACTACGAGAAAAATTTAGAACAATATAAGTCTAAATTAGAAAAGTTTCAGATAGAAATTGATGATTTAAAATTTAAAACTAACCAGAATTAAAGCAAATATTTATTATTGAGTATTCTGCCGAAAAATGAATGAAATCAACCAACCTAACGAATTACAATTTAGAAGAAGTAAAAGTAGAAGTAATTTCGATTCATGTACCAAGAACTGGTGGTACTGCATTTAAGAATGTTATTAGGCAGGTATATAGTTCAGAGGAAATTTTTTTTGACTATCCTCACAAAGGTCCGATTCGGAATCGGATGTTAAGTAAACCAAAACCGGAAGTCAAAATAATTCATGGTCATTTTCCGGCTCCAAAATATAATCAAAAATTTCCGGGTTCTAAAAAAATTATTTGGCTGAGAGACCCGATTAAACGGTTGATTTCTCTTTACTTTTTTTGGAAAAGTTGGCAAATATTAATAGCAAATGATGAGCAAAGTTTAAAAAATAATCAAGAAGCTAGTTTGAGTTTTATCGAATTTGTTGAACAACCGGAAATGCAGAATCTAATTAAGTTAAATTTTCTGCAAAATGAGCGGCTAAAAGATTTTTATTGGGTGGGTATTCAGGATTTTTTTGCTGAGGATTTACATCAATTATCTGTAATGTTAAATTGGGCAGATTATGAGTTAGAAACTCAAAAAAGTAATCCATACCCAGAATATAAGTTGTTAACAAAAGAAGTATTATCGAATCAAGAAATAGTTGATAAAATATCTGCTATGAATCAGGAGGATATAGAAATTTATCGAGAAGCATTAAGTTTGCGGGTGCGGCGTCAAAAAACTTCAGAGATAAAATACTATATTCAAAATAACTCTGGAAAAAAAAATATTATCCAGAAAAAAGGGAGAATTAATTGTTTACTTACTTGGGGTTCTATTGATCGGGTAATTGTTAAAAATCAAGTTTTACGTTTATCTGGTTGGGTTGCTTCTCTGGATGCTGGTATGGTGCAAGGTTTTAAAGTTTCTGTTGGGAATCAGGAGTTTAGTTTCTTTGAACAAACTTTGAATATACCTAGTCCAGATATTGAGAAGGTTCACTCTAGTTTATTTGGTGCAGGTAATGCTAGATTCCGTCTAAAAATACTTTTAAATAAACAAAAAATTAATCAAATAAAACATTCATTAATTTCTGTAATTCCTCTGTTTGAAAAAGGTGAGGGTATAGTTATATTGACTGCATTGACGCCTATTTTACCACTGCCAGATCGGAAATATCTAAAAATGATTGGAGAAGATAGTGCTCATCAGTTTATTTATCATTCTTTCAAGTTATTAGGAAGTTTAATTCAGAGATTAGGTTTACAACCAACAGACCATATTCTTGATGTTGGTTGTAATGTTGGTAAAGTTGCTTATTGCTTAGTTCATTATTTAGAACCTTCTGGTCGTTATGAGGGTTTTGATATGGTAGAAAATTTTATTTCTTGGACTCAAAGGGAAGTTACTACTCGTAAACCTAATTTTAATTTTAATTGGCATAATATTCATCATCGTCTCTACAATTATACAGGCAAAATATCTGCTAATAATTTTATTTTTCCTTATCCTGATGTTAGTTTTAATTGTGTTTGTGTTTCTCGTTTATTTACTCATTTACAAGGTTCAGGAGTTGGTCATTTTCTTGATGAAATATATAGAGTTTTACAACCAGGGGGTAGATGTTTATTAATCTGCTTTTTAGTTAATTTGGAAGCTGCAGAGTTGATTAGTAAGGGGAAGAGTTCTCAACAGTTTATTTATGAAATAGAGGATGGTTTGACTATAGATATTAATTTGCCGGAGAAGGGAATTGGGTTTAGGGAGAATATACTATTAGAATGGGTGGAGGAACGAGGATTTAGTGTTTTAGAAAGAGCTTATGGTTCTTGGTGTGGTCGGACTTCATCTATTAAGGAAGATTTGTTGGTTTTGGAAAAAAGTTTTTAAGAGGGAAAGGAATAAAGTGCATTTTAAAGGTCAAGAGTTAGTGGTGAATTTTTCTAACTATTGCGCAAATGAGAAGTTTCATTTTGTGAAGCACCCCAGTAGAGGTGATGAGTGATGAAATTTTCCCACTATTGTTCTATACGCAATAGTTAGTGCATTTTGTGAAGCACCCCAGTAGAGGTGATGAGTGATGAATTTTTCCCACTATTGCGTATAGAGCAATAGTTAGTGCATTTTCTTAAGCACCCCAGCAGAGGTGATGAGTGATGAATTTTTCTAACTGTTGCGCAAATGAGAAGTTTCATTTTGTGAAGCACCCCAACAGAGGTGATGAGTGATGAATTTTTCCACTATTGTTCTATACGCAATAGTTAATGCATTTTCTTAAGCACCCCAACAGAGGTGATGAGTGATGAATTTTTCCACTATTGTTCT
>NZ_JAYKGW010000238.1:0-11094 GCF_035285525.1 Okeania sp.
TAGAAAAGGTAGAAAAGGTAGACAAGGTAGACAAGGTAGACAAGGTAGACAAGGTAGACAAGGTAGACAAGGTAGACAAGGTAGACAAGGTAGACAAGGTAGACAAGGTAGACAAGGTAGACAAGGAAGACAAGGAAGACAAGGAAGACAAGGAAGAGGGAAGACAAGGAAGACAAGGAAGACAAGGAAGAGGGAAGACAAGGAAGAGGGAAGACAAGGAAGACAAGGAAGACAAGGAAGACAAGGAAGACAAGGAAGAGGGAAGACAAGGAAGACAAGGAAGACAAGGAAGACAAGGAAGAGGGAAGACAAGGAAGACAGGGAAGACAAGGAAGACAAGGAAGAGGGAAGACAAGGAAGACAAGGAAGACAAGGAAGAAGTATATAAACTAAGACATATTTAAAATGTGTTTTAATAAGTAGGGGTGATTCGCGAATCACCTCTGCTTCTCTGTAACAATGTGCTTAATATTTACTCAGACCTAAATTTTTCTGATATCTATATTTATAGCAATCCTAAATAGGTTGTAAGATTTGATCGTAGGGGTTTGGTTTCCAAACCCCTTTGCGTTTAGATTTGCGTTTAGATTTGGAGAACAAACCCCTACAGTCTTTTTTCTCAAGAAATAAAAAGGCAGAAAAATATTTCTAGTAAGCATTTATTAAACTGGAATTATACATTACAGCGCTTTTCAAATGAATGAACCACGTTGCCATATATGAACTTCAAAAAAAAGATGAATTTTATCATTCCCAAGACAATAGCAGATAACATTTTTTTCAAAATAATATTTTTGATTATAGTTGTTTTCCTCTGCTTATTTATATCAATTTCCTATAGCTATGCCCAAAATAATAACTTAGAACATCTTGGTAATGTTGTGGTTTTAAAAGATAATGTTCAAAAATATCCTTTAGGATTAAATTTAGAAATATTTGAAGATAAAACTAGAGAATTAACTCTTGAAAATGTTGTCAATCAAGAATTTACTCCTAGCAATAAAAAGAAACCAAACTTAGGTGTAACAACATCAGCAATCTGGGTTCGTTTTCAAGTGAAAAATCAAGCAATTTTACCACAAAAATGGATATTAAGTTTAAATGAAACTCGTATAGGTACAGTAGATTTTTATTTTGATCAAGGAGAAAAAAAAGGACTTAAGATAATTAAAACTGGGAGATTTTTACCTTTTAGCACTAGAGAATTTAACCATCGTTATTTTCTCTTTAGTTTGCCTTTTACTGATGATAATCAAAAAACTATTTATCTACGTTTAACTTCAAAAGCAGGTTTAGTTATTCCCTTAAATATTTATGGTTGGGAAACATTTTTACAGGAAGATCAATATATTTTTTTTTCTTTGGGAATAGCTTATGGAACTTTTTTAATAATGATTGGTTATAACTTGTTTTTATTTATTTCTTTAAAAGATAAAAGTTATCTACATTTTGTTTTGTTTATTATCGGTTATTTATGGTTTAGATTATGTCGAGATGGAATCGGACATCAATTCTTGTGGAATAATTTTCCTAACTATTATGAGATTCAATCATTCGCTTTATTATTAATGTTTTTTTCGTGGATAAAGTTCACCCAATCTTTCTTAAAAACTAAAAAATATATTCCGAGAATGGATAGATTTTTATTTATTATATCTTTAATTGTAGTTATGGCAGTTATTATATCAATGCCAACCAAATGGAATAATATTATCGTAATTTTTAATGCTATATTTATTAGTGTCATAATATTAATAACTGCTTTGATAAGATGGAGACAAAGATATCAGCCAAGTAAATATTTTTTATTAGCGATGTTTGCTCCTATTTTAGGAATAATTATTCGTAGTTTTAGTGCCCTTGGTTTTTTACCTTATGGTTTTTATGTACAGAGCCGTTCAAATTTTACTTTTAGTTTATCGGTCTTATTATTTTCAGTTGCTTTAGCAGATAGAATTAATCTGATTCAATATGAAAGAGAAAAAGCACAAAATGAAGCTTTAAAAAATACTGAACTTAATCAAAAATTAATTGAAGAACAAAATATTACTTTAGAAAAAAAAGTGGGTGAAAGAACAAAACAATTATCTATTGCTAAAGAAAAAGCGGAAGTTGCTAATCAAGCCAAAAGCACTTTTATTGCTAATATGAGTCACGAATTACGCACTCCTTTAAATGCTATTTTAGGCTTTTCTCAAATTATGATGCGTTCTCCAACTTTGTCAAAAGAACATAAGGAAAATACAACTATTATTAATAAAAGTGGCAATTATTTATTAACCTTGATTAATAATATTTTAGATTTGTCGAAAATTGAAGCTGGGAAAATGATTCTCAATCCTAAGAGTTTTGATTTTTATTCCTTTTTAAATGAACTTGAAGATTTATTACATATTACCGCAGAAAATAAAGGCTTAACATTGATTTTTGATCGTCAAGATAATGTACCTCAATATATCTATACTGATGAAACTAAGTTGCGCCAAGTGTTAATTAATTTAATCAATAATGGAATTAAGTTTACTTCTGAAGGGGGTGTAAGTGTAACTGTTGTATCCCCCCTTAGTTCCCCCTTTGAAAGGGGGGAAAAAGAATTAAGTTTGGAAAAAGGGGAAAAAGAATCTTCTGTTAATTCCTCTTTGGAAAAGAAAGAATCCCCCCTTAGTCCCCCCTTTGGAAGGGGGGAAAGTTTGGAAAAAGGGGAAAGTTTTGAAAAGGGGAAAAATAAGGCAACTATTATTTTTGAGGTGAGAGATACAGGAGCAGGAATTTCTGAAGATGAAATACCCAAATTATTTGAAGCATTTGCTCAAACTGAAACTGGTAAAAATAGTCAAGAAGGCACAGGTTTAGGTTTACCTATTAGTCGTAAATTTGTGCAGTTAATGGGAGGAGATATTCAAGTTAAAAGTCAAGTAGAAAAAGGTACAACTTTTCGATTTAATATTCAGGTTAATATCGCTAAAAAAGAAGATATAAAAATTCAGGAAAATCCTCGTCATGTTATTGCTTTAAAACCTAATCAACCTCGTTATAAAATATTAATTGTAGATGATCGCCCGACTAATCGTTTATTATTAATCAAGCTATTACAACCATTAGGATTTGAATTAAAAGAAGCTAAAAATGGTAAAGAAGGTATCGAAATTTGGGAAAAATGGCAACCTCATTTAATTTGGATGGATATGAGAATGCCTATTATGGATGGTTATGAAGCAACTGAATATATTAAAGGTACAATTAAAGGAAATGCCACCGCAATTATTGCTTTAACAGCGAGTGTTTTAGAAGAACAGAAAGCAATTATTTTATCAGCAGGATGTGATGATTTTGTGAGAAAACCTTTCCGAGAAGCCACTATTTTTGAAATTATGAAAAAGCATTTAGGAGTTGAATATATTTATGAGTCAGAAACTCAATCTGCAACTACTATTGAATCATCTAATTTAACAGTAGAAGAACTACAGAAAATGCCTGAAGAGTGGTTGAAAAAAGTTTATTTTGCTGCTAAAGCTCTAGATGATGATATGATGTTAGAATTAATTGATGAAATTCCTGTCGAACAATCTTTATTAGGGCAGCATTTGAAAGGTTTAGTTGATGATTTCCAATTTAAGAAAATTAGAAAACTTATTGAATCTATTTTTGGGCAATAGGGAATAGGTAGTCGGTAATAAGTAAGAGTTTCACATTTTATTTTTAGTTTTTGAATTGTGACAACCTATAGCAATACTATTTTATTCGTGTCAAAAATCTTGCCTTTTTTCGGGAATAGCTAATAGGTAAGAATTTGAGAATTTATTTCGAGTTTTTAATTTGTTGGAACCTATTTGGGATTGCTATATTTAGGATTATTATATTTGCCAAAATACTTTTTTCCTATTCCCTGTTCCCTGTTAAGTGTTCCCAGTTAAGTGTTCCCTAAAAACGATTATTCTATAAATATTGAAAATATAATGATGACTAAATATAATGATTTACCGAAACAAAATTTTGAAGCTACAATTTTAATAGTTGATGATAATTTAGCAAATTTAAAAGTTTTAGCAACTCTTTTAAAAACTAATAGTTATCAGGTGAGAAAAGCTATTGATGGAGAAAGTGCATTACTTTCTGTCGAAACTGATGTTCCCGATCTAATTTTATTAGATATTAAAATGCCGGAACTTGATGGTTATCAAGTTTGTGAACGTTTAAAAAGGAATGCTAAAACCCAAGAAATTCCAATAATTTTTATTAGTGCTTTGAATGAGGTTTTTGATAAAGTAAAAGCTTTTGAAGTAGGAGGAATAGATTATATTACTAAACCTTTTCAAGAAGAAGAAGTTTTAGCTAGAATTAAAAGTCAGTTAACTATTCAAAAACAGAAACGACTACTAAAAAAAGAAAGAAAATTATTAAAAATAGAACAAGATAATCTGAAGAAAGAAATTAGACAACGGAAAGAAGCAGAGGCTATTTTATATCAATCTAGGGCAATGATTTCTAGTATTTTAAATTCTTCTCTTGATGGTATAGCAGCTATGGCAGCATTAAGGGATAATAGAAGCGGAAATGTTCTTAATTTTTCTTGTTTAGTTGTTAACCCAATTTTAGCTAGAGCTTTTAATCAAGAGCCAGAAGATTTGACTGGTAAATTAGTTGTCAAAAAGTTTTTAGATAAAATTAATGGTAATTTATTTGATGATTTTGTTAATGTGGTAGAAACTGGAAAGTCTTTAGAGAAAGATATTTATTTTGATAACCAAGGAGAAAGAAAATGGTATCATTTCATTGCTGTTAAATTAGGGGATGGTTTTGCGATTACAGTTAGAAATATTACAGAAAGGAAAAACCTAGAATTAGAATTAAATCAGATTGCAGCTATAGACGAATTAACAGGAATTGCTAATCGTCGCAGTTTTCAGGAAACTATAGCCAAAGAATGGCGGCGTTGTCGAAGAGAAAAACAACCTTTATCTGTGATATTATTCGACCTGGATTATTTTAAATTATATAATGATTTTTACGGACATCAGGCTGGAGATATTTGTTTAAGGAAAGTTGCTCAAGTTGTAAAAAAGGTAGTAAATCGTCCTTACGATCTGGTTGCTCGTTATGGGGGTGAAGAGTTTGTGATTCTTTTACCTAATACAAATCAGCGAGGAGCAACTTTGATTGCTAAACTTGTCCAACAAGCTATTCGCAAAATAGCAATTCCTCACCAAGAATCAAAGGTAAGTTCTATTGTCTCCCTTAGTCTGGGTATTGCCAGTATTATCCCCAGTGCCGAAAGTTCGCCGGATGCTCTGATTGCAATGGCCGATAAAGCTTTATATACAGCAAAACAAGAAGGGCGAAATCGAGCGATCGCTTTTACTGTATAAAACTAGAAGGAAGAAGGAAGAAGGAAGAAGGAAGAAGGAAGAAGGAAGAAGGAAGAAGGAAGAAGAAGGAAGAAGAAGGAAGAAACCTTTAATAAACAGGACTTATGCAGAAACTGGGTTGATCAACAAAATCTCGTGGTTGGAACTGAACTCAGAAACCGGGTTTCTACTATATATAGAGTTTTGGTGCGTTACGCTTCGCTTTTGATGTCGCGCAGCGAAATACACTCTACCAATAGGGTTCATGGGTAAGTCCTGTTTATTAAAGACAGGACTTATGCAGAAACTGGATTGATCAACAAAATCTCGTGGTTGGAACTGAACCCAGAAACCGGGTTTCTACGCTCGTACCGGGTTTCTCCCGTGTAAGTCCTAATAAAGCTACTATATAGAGAGTAGCTGATGGCTGTTTGCGCAGCATGACCCAGGAAATGCTTACCTAACTATTTCAGGACTTACGCAGATGAACCCAGAAACCCGGTACGAGGGTAGATTATTACTGCTCAAAACAAAGATTTATCCTAGAAATCGGGTTATTCCCGTGTAAGTCCTATATTTTTACAAAATTATGATTTTTGTAGAATTTATAACTTTAAAATTATCGCTATAAATTCTCACATAACCATATTTATCACAAAATTTATTTAGTTCTTTTTTTAAATATTCATTAACATTTTTCCAGTCACGATTAGGAATTTTTGGTTTGGCTGATACTCTAAATTTTTGCAGAGAATTGTTATAATTTTTGAGCCGAATATCAAAAATTTTTGACCGATCAATTTTATTAATATCAGTCAAATTTCTGTCTTTTAAAAATTCTAAAACTTCTCGCTCACAATACTCCACTTTAAAAGTAGCTGATGGTTGATTATTTACTATTATTTGATTCCAGAATAAATAAGAAGCGATCGCTTTCTCTAAATTATTAACACAAATTTGTTCGATATTGATTCCTAGATATTTATCAACATTTTTATAAATATAATTACTAGCTTGCTTTTCAATACCACGAGCATAAGTTTCATCAATTTGCATCAAAATACTAGGAATAGCATTCAAAGGATTTCTCACATAATGCACGACATATTGAAATTCAAAATTAAATCTAGATAAGCCTGGTTGTTTGGGAATACCCCAAGGTGAATATTTGGAAAAAACAGTAAAAAACCAACAACTCATACCATCTTGCCAATCTTTTTCATGGCCGATTTGTAAGTTACATCTTTGGAAAAGTTGACTCATATATCCTGAGCCACATCTTGGATGTCCTATTATTAATAGCTTTCTTTTATTAATCAATTTTCTATGAAAAAGAGGGAACAGGGAACAGGGAATAGAGGATAATAATTGATGATTTATGGATAATAATTAATGGTTTTTTGAACTTTTGAAGATGTCTATTATTATGAACTATACCTATCGCGGTCAAGATACTTGCACTACAAAATTTTCACCATTTACTATGCTTTATCAATTATTAATTATTAATTATCCATTGAACCTCTTTACTGACATTTACCAAAACTTTACCATCTCTGGTCAAACTATACTCACCTCTCCATTTACCTTGAGGAAGAGACTGAGAACTATTGCGTTTACCCACATATCCTATTGATGTTTTGTTAGGAGATTTAATTTCTCTTGTATTATCTATTACTCGATCACCGTTGGGAGCAAATAATTGATAATGTTCGCGATCGCCAGCCAAAACTCCATAAATTTGTACCCAAAATATCAATATAGGACTATTTGCTGATAACACTGTGTCGTAAAATTTCCCAGACCACAAATCATCCATATTTGGTTGTGTGGTAGCAAACCCACTTCTAATAAGTCCAGTTGGTTTATAACTTAAAGGTTGTTCCCAAATTGAATGACGAGTATTATTACAACCGCTCCCAACATTAGGTCCAATAAATGGGTCTACAATTTCTCCCTGATATCGAAAGCCTAAATGTACATGAGGAAAAGAAGCTAAACCCGATGTTCCCACCATTCCCAGTTGAGTACCTGTTTCCACAACTGTTCCTGGTTTTACAACTACACTACCATTCCGGAGATGACAATATTGAGTTTCCCAACCATTGCCATGATCTATGACTATTCCGTTACCACATTCAATGTTTTTAACTGTATCCTTGTCGGCTTGATTTTTGATTAGACGATCTGGTACTCCGTCTCTAGCTCGTAGCACTTTACCGGGAGCAACTGCTGTTACAGGTACACCTTGAGCCATGATTTTTTGATCAGATATGGCAAAGTCGGTTCCTTTGTGGCCGTCGTAAGTTTGTCTACCACAACCAAAATCTACTGCTTTGGGACTGGGGTCGCGATCGCTATACAATAAAATAAAGCAGTCTTTATCTAGTTGACATTTTAGTGGTATGGCAAATTTGGGATTATTTGGTACTTGAGCAACAGAGTTGTCAATGACGGAATTTGAGAATAGTGGAATATTAGCATTAGCAGTGAGCAGGTAGTTAGTTGCTAATACTATTACTAATGCGACCAGAAAACCATAAAAATAATGTCTCAGTTTCATATTTTTTCTGTTTAATTATTTTAGGACTTACGCATGAACTCTATCCGTAGGGTGCGTTACGCTGACGCTAACGCACCGATACTTCATATCTAGTACCTTTGCTTAAGTCATGTATTTTTTTATTAATGGATCGGGACTTACGCATGCGGAAGGCAATTTTCTCCGATACGAGGGACAGCGTTTCGCTCCGCGACATGAATGGGTCGCAGTCCGTCAGGATAGCAATCTCAAACCCCTATTTTTCCTACCTCATGGCTTTAGTCCTATGGATAATGAAAACTATAGCAATCCTAAATAATTTGTGAAAAAAAGCTGTAGGGGTTTCGTCTCCAAACCCAAACTCCTAAGTGATTTGAAAACCAAACCCCTATCATAAAATGTCACAATCTATTAAAGACTGCTATGTTTCTAATTATCAATTATCCATTAATATTACGCTTTTGCTACCAAATAAGGACTGGTCAACTGCTCCAACTGCTGAACCAACAAACTGAGGAACAAACCCACATCTGTCACCACACCGATAGATTCAACTGAACCGCGATCGCTTAATTTAGTCACTACTGCTGGATTAATATCTACACAAACCATTTTCACTCCTGCAGGTGTCATATTCCCTACTCCAATAGAGTGCAACATAGTTGATAACATCAAAACCATATCAGCACCTTCCAACAACTCAGCGTATTCTTCCTGGGCTTTAATCAAATCCATTTGAGTATCAGGTAAAGGTCCGTCATCACGGATGGAACCAGCTAAAACAAACGGCACATTATTTTTAACACACTCATACATCACTCCATTTTGCAGAATATTACTTTCAACTGCTTGAGCAATACTACCACAACGGCGAATAGTATTAATAGTCTTCAAGTGATGTCGGTGTCCCCCATGAACCGCTACTCCCTGTTTCATATCCACACCCAGGGAAGTTCCCATCAGTGATTGTTCAATATCGTGAACTGCGATCGCATTACCACCCAACAACGCTTGTACATATCCCTGACGAATCAAACTTGCTAAATGTTCGCTACCTCCAGTATGAATTACAACTGGACCTGCGGTAACTACTACCTTGCCGCCGCGATCGCGAATTTGTCGTAATTCCCAAGCTACTTGTTCAACCACTAATTCTACCCGACGTTCGCTAGAAACTCCAGCAGACATAAAGCTAAATTCTTCTTGATTTCGTTTTTCACGGGATTCTGGTTTCCGGATGGTGCGAATACCTGCGACATCCACTACCACCTGTTCGCCAACTTTTAAATCCCGGATAACTTTACATTTAGCTTGAATCTTGCCGTTAACTTCAGTAATAGCGATCGAGCCATCCATCCTTTGATTTTGTACTCGTATCCACTCACCTTTTACTCTAACTTCGGTGGGATAAATAGTCGTAACATAAAAATCATCAGCAGCGACACCATCTTGTTCAACTGGTTCCAGTTTAGCATCCTGTAGATTTTCAGTAGGAATGATTGCACCGATGTCAATAAGCTGACTCATTATTTCTTCCATAACTTCATGGTCAGGCGCAGAAACCTTAACTTCAGCAACAGAAGTGCTTTGGCGTTGTTCTCCTAGATTAAAATTGAGAACTTTGAAACTACCACCACCTTCAACTATTAAGTCTAAAGCTTGATTAATTAAACCAGTATCAAGTAAATGTCCTTCCATGCGAACAGTTTGACTTTCCACCTGCACTTTAGCATAACGATCTGGTATAATTGGTTCGGTAACTCGCAGAGTCAAACATTTAGCTGCACCACCTGCTTTCAGAAACTCAGTCAAAGGTGTTTCAATAATATTAAAACCTACTTGCATCAGAAGTGATTTCAAATCATTACTAACCTTGTTCATTATGATGGTTCGATTAATATTAACTGCGTTGCAGGCAAAGTTGACTGCATCTGCTTCTGTTACTTTAATCCGTTTTTCTATGGGTACTCGCATTTCAATGATACGGTTAGAATAGGAGTCAAATGCTGGTGGATAATAGAGTAAGTAACCGCCAGTTAGAGGACAGAAGCAAGTATCGAGATGGTAGAAACGTTCGTCTATCAGTCGCAGAGATAATACTTCAATATCCAGCCATTTTGCTAACAGTGGGTGGGAGTCAAGTTCAGAACGGAAACCATATCCTGCCCACAGATAACGACCTTCTCTGTCTAGAAGAGCATCTCCTGCACCTTCAAAAGGCAATTCTTTGGGAAGTTCGTGAACAGTAAAACCTTGACTGAGGAACCATTCTTTGAAATGGGGTTCTTCCCCTTGACGTTCTTTATGAAAAAAACGACTCAGAACTACTGCCTTTCCCAGAACTAGACCTGCATTGGCGGTAAATACCATATCTGGCCAACCTTTTTGGGGTGGTACTAGGTCTACAATAGCGTGTTCTTTAATAATTTTGTGCAGTTTGTGCCATTGTTCAACCGAGCGATCGCGGGAAGATTTGTGAATATTGCCTTCCATCCAAGGATTAATTACATAGTCCACATCATAGTGGTCTGGGGAACATAAGAGAAAACGAATTGAATCAGTCATAATTATTACTTGGTAGATACAATATGTACTAGAGCTACTGAGTTTATTTGATAATCAACTAGACTTATGCAGGCGAACCCATAAACCCGGTTTCTCCTAGATGTTTATTGTCAAAAACAATGATTTACTCTAGAAACCGGGTTCCTCCCGTGTAAGTCTTGATTAACTAAAAACCCACTCCTAAAATTATTCAGGAACGGAATTTTAACGTAAAAAGGTTAACAGTTTATCTTATCACCCTTCTCTCATATCCGATGCTTTTTTTCAATAAATTTAAGAATTCAGAATTAGGACTTACGCAACGGCACTATATATCTTTGGTGGGTTACGAGATACGCTAACAAACTCTACTGCATTGTTTCACTTAAAATAGTGCATTAGTAGGGGCGGGTTTATGAGGAAATTTTCATGCTTACTCTAAAATTTACATAAACCCGCCCCTGAGACGGTGGCTTATATCATCAGGGGGCGGGTTGCTCTGACTTACTTGGAAAACTCGTTAACTCACTTGTGAAACCCGATTTTTCGGGAACCGTACCCGCCCCTGAGACGGTGGCTTATATCATCAGGGGGCGGGTTGCTCTGACTTACTTGGAAAACTCGTTAACTCACTTGTGAAACCCGATTTTTCGGGAACCGTAC
>NZ_JAYKGW010000239.1:0-16457 GCF_035285525.1 Okeania sp.
AGATGGTGCATAATAGAACTATTTTTATACTTTTTTCCCTATTTTACTTCTCGATTTCTTGACTCCTGTCTCCTGTCTCCTGACTCCCAATCCTCAATGCGTGTAAAGACCCCAAATGGGTTCTATAAGAAAATTTATCAGGACTAAAGCCACGGGAACCCAGAGACCGGGTTTCTCGTAGATGCTTATTGCCAAAAACAATGATTTACCCTAGAAACCGAGTTTCTTTGCGTAAGTCTTGTTTATACCACCTGTAAGCGTCCTCTACGAATAACTTTTTGTCTAAGGATTTGCGTAAGTCCTGAAAACTATAAAAATACTAAGATTATGATTGACACACAAACAAATACACTAGCAATAGGTCAAGCAGCTTTTGAGAAATTGACTCATGGTTTAGCGACTGGAGAATGGGAAGCATTTTTAGAGATGCTAACTGACGATTTTACTTTTTGGTTTCCTGTGGGGAAATTTCATGGTTTAAATGAAGGAAAAGACCGTGCTAGAGAATTTTTTCAGTATGTTTCTGAAGCTTATAGTGAAGGACTTTCTATTACTTCTTTAGATCGCATTACTAGCAATGAAACAACGGTGGTCTTTGAATTTCGAGATGAAGGTCCGATGTGGGGAAAACCTTATAAAAATCGAGTAGCAATTTCTTTTGATGTCCGAGGTGACAAAATTTGTGCTTATCGAGAATATTTAGGTAGTGACGGTAAGTCAAATTAGGGTTTGCTGAATAAAGCAGAGTATGGGAAGGGTGGGAAGAGAGATATACCGATGACAGTGGGAGCATCTTGCTTCCAGATCAGGTGTACAGGAGAAGTTCAAATATATTGGAGATTTACTGTACTTTCGCCAATAAAATATAGCAATTTCCCAAGTTATAAGGTACAGTTGTTTTTCTTTTTTTTCTATTCCTTGTTACCTAAAAATTACTAAATTTTTGACAAAAAAAATAGGATTTTTATAGCAATCCTAAATAGGTTGTAAGATTTGATCGTAGGGGTTTGGAAACCAAACCCCTACAGCTTTTTCTCACATCTCATTCCTCGTTGCTATATATTATTATAAAATAACTAAAAAGTCAGAGTATTTATGGTTCAATTATTACAAAAATTAATAACTTTTGATGAGTTTACTGAATGGCTACCAGAAAGTAGGCGCTATGAATTACATGAAGGCAAAACTATCGAAATTGAACCTACAGGAATACATGCAGATATTACTGGATTTATTATTCAAGAATTAACCTGAGAATACATGAGGATGCAATTACCTTATCGTATTCCTCAGAAGGCATTAATTAAACTAAAAAATCAAGAAACTGGCTATAATCCGGATGTACTAATTATGAATCGCCAAAATTTGATTAATCAGCCTTTATGGAATGATAAATAAACTCTTGTTGATGGAGAATCAATTCCTTTAGTGGTTGAAGTAGTTAGCACAAAGTGGCGGGATGATTATGGTTATAAATTAATTGATTATGAAGCAATGGGTATTCGTGAATATTCGATTGTTGATTATTTAGGAATAGGAGGTATTCGTTTTATTGGGCATCCTAAACAACCAACTATTTCTATTTATCAGCTTTTAAATGGAGAATATCAAGTACAACATTTTAGAGGGAAAGATGTGATTGATAAATCTCTAATTTTTCCGGAATTTAATTTGACCGTTGAACAGATTTTTCAAAGCTGAAATTTCTCTATTTTTGATTCTGTTTCCATCGGGAATAGTCTTCCCGATAACCATGAGCTAAGTTATTTAAAATTTCTGCCCATTGTACAGGGAAATTGTCTGGCGTATAAACCATTAAAGCCATTTGTAAACAAGCGATCGCTCCCTCAATATTTTCAGTTTTACTTCCTCTGATTCTTTCCCAATAAGCATGGGCTAAATGGTTCTGAATTTCCGCCCATTCTCAAAGATGTTTTTTTTGCGCATAAGTCTTTAAAGCATGATTTAAACAAGTGATTTCTTGTTCAATATTTTCAGCTTTATTTCCTCTGATTCTTTCTCGGTAAGCATGAGCTAAAAAATTCAGAATTTCTGCCCGTTTTTTAGGAAAAGTATCGCGAGTACGAAATCTTAAAATAGTTTCTAATCCAACAATTACTATTTCTAAAAAATTTGACAACTTTTCTCCAGGAAATTGAAAAATCTCTAAACAAAGACTTTCTACCATTGCTAAAATTGCTTCTTTTTCTTCCAGATTAGCTTGAGAACAAGTATCACTTATCCATTTTTGTAAAAGTTGGGAAAAAGAGTAATTTAATTTATCAATATTAGATTTCAGAACAGAGTCGAGAGTTTTTAAATATTCAGGATTTTCATATTCTAATAATAGCAGTTCTTCTAACAACTCAACATATTCCAGAGTATCTTTATTTTGATGAAACCATGCCGTATCTGGAAATACTTATAGTTGTTTTTCTTGCTCAAGATAACTTTCAAATGGAGGATAATATTGAGGTAAATTAATAACGTTATTTACAGGAAACTTAAATATTCCAGAACGCCAATCAAAAAAAATTTGGGGCTTGACGTACTAAATACTTTAAAGTGTATTTCCTGACTGTAAAAACTAAACAGCAATTAAAATTATCTCTAAATCTATCTCGTTGCCAATTTAGATGACCTAATAAGTATGATATCGAACCTTTTTCGTAATAATTTTTCGGATTTTCTCGTGTAATTTTAATATAATTATCTCAATCTAAAGACTTTTCAATACCACTAATAAATAAGATATCAATTCGATTATCTTTCACCTTCTCTTCTATCAAATCATATAAATTATTCAGAGGATTTTTTTTAATTTTCAAACATCTATTTTTTTGTCTGGAATATCTTGCTTAACTTTACCAATAATCCTACTTTTCTGTACAAAAGAACACTGGATAAATAAAATACCAAAACCTTCACACCAAGATAAATCCTCTGTTAAAGTCAGATAAATTTCTTGTTCATCTGGTTGAGATTTTTCTATTCGACTGATTAAGTTATTACTCATTAGAAGTTAGCCGCCTATTTAGTGCAGATTGAAACTCAGATGTTCCTTCAATTAAAGGATGAATATCATACCAACGTATAGGATTATCTTCACGATCAACATCTCGATATTCCAATACACAACGACGAAATAATAAACTGCGATACTCCTCCTCGTTAGGAATATTTTTTGACCGATAAACTGTAGCTAACTTATCCCATTCTTCAAAATTAACTGCATTTCTGTAAGTACCATCTCTAGCATCGCTAATAGCACGATTTACTGCTTTTATATTTATCGGAAAATCATCAACTTGACGTATGGCAGATTGCATTAATAACATCAAATCTCGGATATTACCGCCAGTCATCTGAAAAAACTTTTTCCGAGTTTCTGAATTATCAAAAATTTGAGTATCAATATCAATTCCAATCTCTACTAAATCAACTCTTTTTTGAATAATTTCCTTGAGTTTATCTAATCCTTTTTCTAAGGTTCATTATAATGATTTTTGACCATAATCATTGGTAAAACTTGGGGAGTTGCATAAAATATTTCTTAGTTCAGTTCCTTGACTTGAATAAGCTAAAGAAATAGGAATTGTATAAACAACATGACAGTTTAAAGCAGTTAACTGATTACTATAATCAAGAAAAATTTCATGGTAACTTGTTCTTTGATTACTTTTTTCAATTGAACAGACTTATGGTAGTATTCAAGATGAAACTTTTGTCAGACATTATCAAGGTGATTTTGAATAGAAATAATTATTTGAATAATTTATTTACCAAAAATCAATAAAGATGCTAAACTAAACAAAAAATTAATTTGAGATTAAACTAATGGGTAAAGTCTTCATATATGCTGAATATCAAGTATCAATTCCTTTTACTGAAATTAATTGGGAACCTATTAATGTAGACATGAAAAAATTTCCGGGGTTAAAATCTAAAACTTGGTTGAGTGGTTTAAATACCTATAGTGTAGGTGGTTTTTATGAATTTGATTCTGTAGAAAATGCCCAAAATTATATTGATAATTTATTAATTCCATTTGTTAAACAAGTAAATGGAAATCTTAGTGTAAAGCTTTTTGATGGTGATGTTACAAAAGAAGCTTCCTTTGGTATGGATTCACCTTTTTATCATAGCTAATTATATCAAGAAAATAGGTTGGATAGAACGAAGTGAAACCCAACAAATAATACTCAGCTCAAAACAGGAAGTTAGAGTTGGGTTTCGTTGCCTCAACCCAACCTACAAACTAAATTATTCAATCTCTAAATTTTCCTTACCAAGGATTACCTATTAATGTAAAACCTGACCAATAATAAGGATGAGAAAAACTCTCATCACCAAATTCTGCAAATTCTGGTGGTAATTTTAATTCTCCCCTAGTTCCGTTTAACTTACCTTTATTTACACCTACTTTTCCTTTTAACATCGCAACTTGAGCTTGTCGCAGAGCTTCTGCTTTTAACGGTGTCTTTTGTAAATGCTCATAAAATTCTGTCATTAATCCTAATGTACCAATATCGCTAACATACCACAAACTTGCTAAGGCGGATCTGACTCCAGACTTTACTGTTAAACCTGCAAAACCTAACTCTGCTTCTTTGTCTCCCAATGCAGTACGACAAGCACTCAAAACTAATAATTCTACTGGTGGTTGATTCAGTTTTAACTTTTCTATTTCATCTAATCCAATTTTTTCGTCATCCCAAAATTGTATATAAGACTTATCTGGTTTTCCTGGTTTAAATTCAGCATGGGTGGCTAAATGAACTATTTCATAAGGTTGTTTTTGTCGTTGTTGTTGTAAATTTTTAACTGTAAATTCTTGGTTCATTAATGCTTTACCTTTCCCCAAGAATTTTGTAATTTTATCTATTTCTACTGGTACTGCTGGTAAAGATGGTAATTCTTTAAATTCTGATGCTCCCATTGCTAATATTTGAGCATTTTTAATCTGATTATAGTTAGTATCTATCAGATTAAATGCTGGAATCTGAGTAATAGCATATTTTTCGATAATAAAATTTTCCCCATCATGTAGTGCTGCTAATGGTATAGTTCGTAAATTAGCACCTAAGCAGAACATTATGGTATCTATTTTTTCTGCTTTTAGTCTAGATTCTAATGGTTTTACCATCCATTCATATAGTTTTTGACCAGGCTCTAAATATGATGTAGTTTTGCGTTTTATGGGATTTGTTATTTCTACATTGAACTTTCTAAGTGTATTAATTAATTTCTGTCGTTCTACATCTAACACACTATAAATTTCTGGTTTTTTGCCGGGAGTTATTAAAATTAACTGCATTTGTTTTTCCCGTTGCCAAATCCAAATAACAGCAGGTTTTGTACCACTTTGTTGAGATAAATTTGTCAGAGTTTTGGCTATATCTTCAGCAGTTAATGAAAAATCGGCTAGATTTTCATCAAAGTAATTTTCATAATCTCTTTCCCAATGTTGCTCTACTTGATTAACTGCTTCAACAAAGTTTTTTTGCTGCAAAAATCTGTCCCAGTCTTCTTCTTTCACAGCGATCGCTGATGGTTGGGATAAAATAATATTTAATGTAATGGTACTAATAAAAATTAATGTAAATAACCAAGCAAAAATTATTCTTTTTTTCCATTTTTGATGAAACATTATTTTATTCCTTTTAATTTAGTTTTGCTAGTTGAAATGCTTACCAAACAATTAATAATTAATTGCTGAAGATGAGATATATTGGAGTATTTTTTTGAGCTATTTGTAGAGTACACACCACGGAAAAATATGCTTGCATTATCAGGAAACTGTAGAGGTTTGAAGACCAAACCCCCTTAGCAATAGATAATTAATAATTAAGGATAGTTTTCATTAATAGAATTTACCCAACATAAGAAAATATACACCATCTGTATAAACGAATCCCATTCACCCCTAAGAAAATGGTGGTTATGAGTAAGTCTTGATTAAGTCTGCGTAAGTCTTGACATTATTAATTATTAATTAGACATCTCCGGAAAAGAGGGAACACTTAACTGAAAATAGGGGGGAGTAATTGATGATTCATAGATAAGAATTGATTCTATTTCTTATTTCTGGAGATGTCTATTATCAAATTATCAATTATTCGTATTACCTGTGGCAGGAGTAGAAGTATCACCAGGAGTGTTCGATGGCTGTTGTATAAGTTGCTTTTGTTTATTACGGAACTCTGCTGCTGCGTCATTTAGACTGTCACGTTGTTCGAGCATATATTCTTTCATATCCCGGTTATTTCCGAGCCTGGAGTTATGAATAATGTCGAACATATTGAGACCACCTGAATCACCGAAAGGATCGGGGTTATCTATTGTTTGTAAGTCTTGTAAAGGATTTATTGTGTTATTGTCATAGCTATTTTCATAAAATTGAGCAAAACTGGACTGAGGTAGGAAAGTAGTAATTATTCCTGTAGTGAGGGTGCAAAAAAGAATTTTGGCGCTAAGTTTGGTAAACATAATAATGCAGTGTTTTATTTTTTAGGTAACTTTATAAATAATATAGCAATGGATAATGGATAATGGATAATTAATAATTACCTTTCCCTGATTTGGTTTCTCTGCATACTCAGAAAAAAATTATGGCAAGAGGTACTTGTAAATTTTTCCACCTACCTACTGAAATAATTTGTGAAAAAAACTGTGGGGGTTTGGTTTCCAAATCCCATTTTGACTTGGGGAAAGGAGACCAAACCCCTACGATAAAATATTACAGTCTATTTGTAGGATTTCTATACTTATCCATCATACAAATGATAACTGATAACTGTTAAAAAGACCGCCTCCAACTAAAGAATTTTTCTAACATATTTTGCTGCCATAAATTCTTAGCATATTTCTGCTTTTTCAACAATAAACCAGCTTGACTATTTACTTCAGATAAAGTCGGATAAATATGAATCCCAGTCAAAGCAGAAACAGGCAAATTATGTGACATTGCTAAAACAATTTCATGGATTAATTCACCAGCAGAAATACCAACTAAATGCGCTCCTAAAATTTCTCCATTTCCCCTAGTAATAATCTTAGCAAATCCTTTGGTTGCAGCTTCAGCTTGAGCGCGGTCTACACCAGAAAAAGGTTGCTTTAAAATATAAACATCATCTCCATAACGCTCTTTTGCCTGCTCTTCTGTTAAACCTACTCTTGCCAATTCTGGGTCAGTAAAAGTTGCCCAAGGAATAACTCGATAATTAGCTTTCTTAAAAGTAATAGGAATCGGAAAAAGCGCCGCATTTGTTAAAGCATTTTTTAAAACAATAACTGCTTCATGACCAGCTACATGAGTAAACTGATAACCACCAATTACATCTCCACAAGCATAAATTTTAGAATTAGTAGTTTGCAACTTTTCATTAACAATAATTCCTGGTTTTCCAGCTTCTACTCCAGCAGCTTCTAAATTCAAAGATTCGATATTAGGCATCCTACCACTAGCGACTAAAATTTCATCAACTAGAATATTTTTTCCACCTGCTGTTAATTGTTTTTTCCCATTGACAATTTCGACTTTTTCGGCTCTAACTTCCTTGAAAATATTAATTCCTTCTGACTCAAATTGTTCCTGTATAACTAGAGCTGCTTCCGGTTCTTCCTTCGGTAAAATATGACTTCTACTAGAAATAATTGTCACCTCACTACCAAGACGAGAAAAAGCTTGACCTAACTCACAACCTATTGGACCAGCACCAATTATTGCTAAAGAATCTGGTTTTTCTTGTAGATTAAATACCTTTTCATTTGTTAGGAAACCAGCAGAATTTAACCCTTCTATAGGTGGAATAGCAGGTCGAGAACCTGTCGAAATCACAAAAGCTCTAGCAGTTAATTTTTGACCATTAACTTCAAAAGTTTTACCGTCTAAAAATTTACCTTCCCCAAAAATAACTTCCACACCTAAACCTCGAAATCTTTCTGGTGAATCATGGGGTTGAATATTAGTTATTACTTGTTGAACATGACCAGTTGCTTTAGCAAATTCAATTTCTGGAAGTTGAGTATAAATGCCAAACTTAGCAGCATTTTTTACTTGATAAGCAACACGAGAAGCATGAATTAAAGACTTACTAGGAACACAACCATACCACAAACAATCACCACCCAATTTATCTTTTTCAACTAATGCAACTTTAGCTTTTAATTGAGCAGCAGCAGAAGCTACTACTAATCCAGCAGAACCACCGCCAATAATAACAATATCATATTTAACTGCCATAATTTTACCTCTATAAATTCAGTTATTAGGGAATAGGGAATAGGGAATAGTAGGTTCACAAAAAGTTTGATTTTTTATAAATGTCTGCGCCCTTTGTTTCGACTGTTATATCAGTTATCATTTTATCTTCCTATATGGAGGTTTAAAATACTGATTTTTTTGATCTTTTTTCAAGGGAAAGTTTGAGAACTGATTTTCTGATATAAAAATAATCATTAGCAAGAATAAGCTCAATGGAAAAATCAAGAATTTTCAAGTAATAATTCACGCCTTGAAGTCTCCTCCTTGCCAGGAAAAAATTATTTTTTTTCCTGATTTTTAAATATTCTCCCTTTTAGGGATGAGGTAATTATAAATTATAAATTATAAATTATTAATTATCCATTATTAATTATCACTACCTTATAATAATTATTTAAACCTAACAATATTAGTAATATCTGAGAAACTACTGAATGTTGATTAAGAACCTATAAAATTAAGATATAGCAATCCTAAATAGATTGTCAGATTTTCTGGTAAGGGTTTGGTCTCCTTTCCCCAAGCACAAATGGGATTTGGAAACCAAACCCCTACAGTTTTTTCTCACAAATGATTTCATCTTGCTATAGGATTGCTATAGTTTGAGATGAAGTATAAGCATTTAACCGTAAACTAGCCTTCTGTGGAGGAGTTGCCTCTTGCAGAGGAGTGTCGCTTTTTTTTAGGGTTTGGAAACCAAACCCCTACTATACAAATTCACCGAAAAATTAAAGTATATAACCTCTCTTTATAAGAAAAAAAAGTGTTAGGATATTCTCTTCTCTTCAATTACCTCAAGGTTTTAACTACAGGTAATTATCCATTATTAATTATTCATTAATAAAAGTAGATGTTTCAGTAGTTTGTTCTGTGGAATTACTGAAGAATTTTTGAGTTATCCAATCTGTTAAAATATGAGATAATAAACCAAAAGGTCCGGCAAATAAACAAAAAATTATGGAGTGGACTGTCCAAACACCAGTACGTTGTCCTTCCCAATAAATCCAACGACCAACAAATAAATCCATGACTAAAAAATGAAGCCATCCGGTTGCTGCTGCTGATTTTTCTCCAAAGAATTTAGCGATATCTGAAAGATTAGGATTTGATAAAGCTGCTGCTGATTCAGGGGTAAGACTGATAATAAGTAGGTAAAGATAAACGACTACTAATAATAGAAAAGGAATAAAAGATTCCATAATTTTGCGAGTTACTTTCCAGTTAGGTAAAAATATTATTAATGCCCAGAATGGTAATACAAATAAATTAGCTCCGTTGAAAATTAAGTCGATTGTCATTGTGATTGATTCACTCCATTGAGGTAATAAAATGTTAACAAAACTGATAAATAAATATTATACTATTTCGGTAAAAATGTCTCTAAGAATAATTGCTTTCTTAGCACTTTTGGGATTCTCTCATTTACCAGGAACTGCAATAAGGTTAAATAATCAGCAAAATCATACCGATAATTATATAAATAAAATGCAGAATAAATTAACTCAAACAGTAGATACAGATATGAGTATGAAATTAGTTTCTGCTAATAATAAGTTTGGTTTTAAACTATTTTCAGAAATTCATAAATCTCAGTCAAATGAAAATATTTTTATATCGCCGAGTAGTGTAGCGATCGCTTTATCAATGACTTACAATGGTGCTAGTGGAAATACTCAAACAGCTATGGCGAAAGCTTTAAATTTTGAGGGAATGAGTTTAGAAGAAGTTAATCAGGAAAACAAAAGATTAGGAAGTTTATTAAAGAGTTTAAATTCAGAGGTTAAATTAGATATTGCTAATTCAATTTGGACTAAAAAAGGAATATCTTTTCATCCAGATTTTATCCAAAGAAATCAAGATTTTTATCAGAGCAAGGTCAGTGAAATTGACTTTAATGATCCACAAACACCAGATATTATTAATAATTGGGTTAAGGATTCTACTCAGGGAAAAGTTAATCGAATAATTGATAAGTTAGAATCAGATGTAGTTATGGTTTTGTTAAATGCGATTTATTTTAAAGCTGATTGGGAGCAAGCATTTGCCAAAAATTCTACCAAAGAAATGCCTTTTCATCTACCTAATGGCAAACAAAAGCAACATCCAATTATGTTTCAATCATCTCAATATTTATATTACGAAGATGAAGATTTTCAAGCTGTTAGTTTACCTTATAGAGAAGGTCGGGTAAGTATGTATGTATTTCTTCCTAGAAAAGAAGTAGGATTAGATAAATTTTATGAAATTTTAAATGAAGAAAACTGGGAAAATTGGATGGTAATGTTTGACTACAATAAAGTTAATTTAGGATTGCCAAAATTTAAAACTGAATATGAAGTTAGTCTGAATAATGTCTTGAAATCTTTAGGAATGGAAATAGCTTTTGATAGCAAGGTAGCAGATTTTTCTGGAATGTGCCCTATTCCAGCAGATTTATATATTAATGAAGTTAAACATAAAACATTTGTTGAAGTTAATGAAACTGGAACAGAAGCAGCAGCAGTTACCAGTGTAATAATGAAAACTAGAAGTGCAGAAAAAGTGGTTAATATGTTAGTTGACCGTCCTTTCTTTTTTGCAATTAGGGATAATGATTCTGGTACTATTTTGTTTATGGGAGAAATTACTAATCCAGAAACTTAAGGGTTCAATAATTAACAATTAATAATTATGAATTACCTCTTCATTCTAAATAAGACGATTGATGAAAAGGAATAGTTTTCTTTTCTTGGTCGATTAGACATGAATAAATAATCTTTATACCTTAATTTTTGGGTCTATCTCAATTTTCAAGAAAGCCAAATTTTTTATTGTTTTTAGGGAACAAAGAATAGGGAATAAGGAATAGGAAAAAAGTATTTTGGCAAATAGAAATGCACCCTAATTTTTCGGTAATAATTTAGGTGTTATAGCAGTCTAAGAAAAGGGTACGAAAATTTGTACATGCTGTTTGCGGAAGATTTCCCTATACGAAAAACTCTTTGATATTTTCCTGTTCCCACCTTCTGTGTTCCCTATTCCCGATTCAAGTAGCGCTATAGCTGAAGTTAAGGTAGTTAATTAAAACCACTATCACCGTCATGGGATTAACTACTCTAAAGATAAAATAGATCAATTAAAATCTCAGGACTAAAACCATGGGAACCCAGAAACCCAGTTTCTCATAGATGTTTATTATCAAAAACAATGATTTACCGCAGAAACCGGGTTTCCCATGGGTAAGTCGTGAATCTCTATAATAATATGAAATCATTCGTGAGACCAAATTCCTACGATCAAATCTAAAATTTTGTAACGGTTAAGTCCAACCTAATATAATAGAAAGAACATAATCTAGGTTCAAACTAGCCATTATTTTTTATGAATAATCCTATATATCCCGGTATAATACTCACTAACCGCTATAAAATTATTAAACAATTAGGACATGGTGGTTTTGGGCGTACCTACCTCTCAGAAGATAACCACCGTTTCCAAGAACTTTGTGTGCTGAAAGAATTTGCCCCCCAAGTTCATGGTAGTTACGCTTTAGAAAAATCTCAGGAACTATTTGAACGGGAAGCAGGCGTACTCTACAAATTACGCCATCCACAAATTCCAGGTTTCCGGGAAATGTTTCGTTATAAACTAAATGGGGAAGGATATTTATTTTTAGTACAAGATTATATAAAGGGTAAAACTTATCGCGAACTGTTAGAAAATCGTCAACTTCAAGGCAAACTTTTTAACGAAACAGAAGTCACAAAATTTTTACTTCAGCTATTACCAGTATTAGAATATATTCACAGTTTAGGAGTTATTCATCGTGACATTTCTCCAGATAATATTATTCTCCAAGCTTCTGATAAATTACCAGTATTAATTGATTTTGGTGGAGTGAAAGAAACCGCAACCAAAGTTGCTTTTGAATATGCTCATCAAGGAGGTGGTATTCGACCCCAAGCCACAAGATTAGGAAAATTAGGATACGCTCCAGATGAACAAATGCGACTAGGAATTATTAATAATGATAGCGATCTATATGCTTTAGCAACAACAGTTTTGGTTTTGTTAACTGGAAAAGAACCCACAGCTTTAATTAACCCTCAAAATTTGACTTTTAAGTGGCGTCAAGAAATTACTCTTAGTGAAAAATTGGGAAATGTTTTAGATAGAATGTTAGATTCTAAACCGAGCGCTCGTTTTAAAAATGCTCGTCAAGTTATAGAAGCGCTAGAAAATTTACCATCTAGCATGAATTTAGCTATTACCCAAGCACCACCAGATATGGTTTCCCCTCCACCTATTTCTGCTAGTAGACCCTCCAATGTTGCTACCATGGTAGCTTCCCAAGTTCCTGTAACTACTAACTTTGTGCCAAACTCTTCTATTTTGTCAACAATTTTAATAGTATTGATGACAATATTTAGCATGGGAGGAATAGGTTGGGTAGCTGGTAATTTTTGGTTAGAATACAAATCTAAACCAAGTGAAATTGTAGATGAAAAACCAGAAGTCTTGATTGATCGCCTCAAAAATTTAGGTATCAATGAACCTTTCTTTTTTGCCTTAGTGGATGAATTTTTCTACACTCAATATCCGGAAAAACAAGGTCAAATTTTGAAGCAAGAAGATAGAGTATGGCAAGAAAGATGGTATGCCATAGCTGATAAATTAGCAGAAAAACTAGAAACATTAAGTCCAGACGCTCGCCGTAGATTAGGTAATTATAGTCAAGATTATATTTATAGATGGCGGGAGCAACTAAGGACATTAAATATTAGTAGTGCTGCTTTTAATGATTTGAATGATGCTCGGCTTCTTAATTTATTTTCAGGAAAAACTATTGGTAGAAACCTTTTGGGTTTACCAATAGGTCAAGTTTGGCAAGCGATCGCTAGTGATACAATGAAAGATTTAGAAAGTAAAAAATCTATGGAAGAAATTCGTTTTGCACGAGGTTCTGACAAACAAAATGTTAAGGGTATTCTTCAGCCAGGAGGAGGTAAAATTTATTTAGCTTGGTTAGAAGGTGAACAAGATTTACGAGTTAAATTAGAGTCTAATTCTCCACAAGTTTTATTATCTATTTATCCTCCTAACAGTTATCGTCATCGGTCTAGATTATTTATTAAAGATTCTCCTGAAAACCAATGGCAAGGTGAAATTAGAAGAGCTGGTTATTATCAATTTGTAGTAGTTTCTAATTCAGCTAAACCTGCAGAATATTCCCTAAAATTATTTGCTGGAAAAAGTGGAAATAGAAATAATAATTAATAATGGATAATGAATAATTAAAAGGTAAGCATTTCCTCCGGAATGCTTCGCAAACAGATTTTTAACAGATGATGTAATTATCCATTATCCATTAATGAACTATACTTTATAATTCTGAGAAATTTAGCTTATTGCTTTAATAAAATAGGATTACCAAACAATTAATAATTAATAGTTAATAATTATTTATTCAACAATTCACACCTTGCAGCTTCCCCTATCCTAGAAGATAAAAACAATCATGATTAGTCGTCAATCCCCTTCTGAAAAGAAGGGGTAATTATTAATTATTAATTGCTGAATATATGTCTAATTATCCATTATCCATTGGTTCTTGACACATGAATCAAAACTATGAGATAATATATGATTGAAAATTAATTATTTAAAATCAACTTAGGAAAAACTATGTGGAAATACATACTTATTGCTTTAATAAGTCTAGAATTAGTTTTACTCAGCGCATTTATTAAAGTTCCAGCTAATGCAAATATTAGAGATTTAGAAGTTTTTACTTGGGATTATGCTTCTATAAATAATTCTCAAATTGTTTGCAAAAAAGTAAAATTTCAACCTGCCAATAGAAAGTTGCCAGAATCATCAGATATGGAACCTGTAAAAATTAATTCTCAAATAATAGATGATAGTTATTGTTTTGATTTAACTAAACCTGTTTAATTATAAGCATTCAGTATTCAGCACTCAGCAGTCAGCTATGGGTTATTAACTCATTTTCTAGAAAATAAAGTTATTCAGAAACCGGGTTGGAAATCAAATCAATCCGGTTTTTATATTTTTGAGAGAACATGATATGATAATGTCGGTATTATAGTGATCAACTAAAGAGGAAAAAAATATGAAATATCGTGTTGTACTCAATCGTAGAGATATAATAGTTGAAGCAGAAAGTGAAGAAGCAGCAGCTCAACAAGTAGCAGGTAAAATTAATAAAGGGGAAAAAATTAAGAATATTAAGCCAGTTACATCATCAAAATCTAAATCAGGTTCTTGGTGGGAAATTTGGCTAGATTAAAAATAAGCATTCAGATGTCATTGATCATCTAATTGTTTTAATTAGAGGTATAGCAATCCTATTTTATTAGTATCAAAAATTTAGTTGCTTTTAAGGGAAAGGGAACAGTGAAAAGAAATAGAGTTTCAGAACTCCGAGGTTCACTCTCTACTGATAACTGATAACTGATAACTGATAACTGAAATAACTTCTTGCTTAAAAATTATATCTTAATGTAAAGTATCGTAACAATTTCCATCAAAATCTTGAGAAATCTTACCATCGTTTGACAAATAGTCTAACCTAGAAATTTCAAGTAATGTAATTAGGTAAAATTGATGAATAATATCGAAAAATATCGTATTAATTGCACCCTAACCTTCGGGGATATCTATGGCCAGATTATTGTTTGGTTAGTAGTAGTATTCTTGAGTGTTGCTGGAGGAGTTGCTCTCTGGACTAGCAGCAACCAAGTCTATGCTTTAGGAGCTATTGCTCTAATTGTAGTTTTGTCTTTACCGTTCCTACTATTTGCTTTTGTAACTACTTTATTAAATCATATTGAAGTCTCTCCAGTAGAGTCTACAAATTAAACAGTAATTTCAGTTATCAATTAGTCTCCTGGGTCGGAAGTGCCTTTTGCAGAGAAGCTTTGCTAACGCTTTTTATCCCCTTAAAAGGGGAAGCTTTAGACCCAAATTTTCCGTAATCAACGTTATACTTGAAAATTTTGATATAGTTTAATTAAGGTGGGTAATATACTCACCTTTTTTATAGTGAATAGCAATAATAAATAACCAAAAAAATACTCTCTAGAAGATTTAGAAAGTTGGTTAAATTCTCGTTTTCCTAATCAATAGCGCAATTAACTTAAGTTTCCTATTTATGTTATAGCAATCTTATTGAGGATTGCTATATAATATTTTTAATAACTTAAATATGATTAATTAAGATAAAAACTATGAATTTTGTTAGTCCGAAGGTTGATTATGCTTTTCAAAAAATCTTTGGTTCCGAAAAAAGCCAAGAGATTTTAATTAGTTTTCTGAATGCGATAATTTATGATGGCAAAAAAACTATTGAATCTTTAACAATTATCAATCCTTTTAATCCTGGTCAAGTAATTAGTTTAAAAGATACTTATTTAGATATAAAAGCTGTTTTATCTGATGGTTCGGTCGTAGTTATAGAAATACAAATCGCACCGATGACAGCTTTGAGCAAGGGAATAATTTATAACTTAGTAAAAGGTTATGGGAATCAGTTAAAAACGGGAGATGATTATCCCCTATTACGTCCTGCTATAGCGGTAACAATCACAGATTTTATTCTATTCAAAGACAAAGAGAAAGAACAAGAAAAAGTAAATGTTATCAATAAATTTGTATTTAAACATGAAGAGGAAAACTGGAAATACCCTGATGAAGAATTACAGTTAATATTTGTAGAGTTACCGAGATTTAATAAAAGCTTATCTGAGTTAAAAACATTAACAGATAAATGGATTTATTTCTTAAAAGAAACAGCAAACTTAGATGAAATACCAAAAGACTTAGGAGAAGTTGCTGAAATAGAACAAGCATTAAATATTGCTAATAAAATTAATATGACTCCAGAAGAATTAGAGATAGTCGAAAGTCGGGCAATGGCATTGCAAGATGAAAGAGGACGAATAGCTTATGCAGAACAACAAGGATTCGTTAAAGGAAAAGCAGAAGGAAAAGCAGAAGGAAAAGCAGAAGGGCTAAAGTCAGCATATGATAACATATTCGCCATTATTGAAGATTTGAGGTCTGGCCTTTCTGCTGAAGTTGTTGCAGAAAAATATGATGTATCACTCCAACTGGTCGAAAAGCTTAACACTAGATAGTTTTCCACATCAATGTGAATAACTAAACTTGCAGTCCCTTCCAAGTAGGCCTA
>NZ_JAYKGW010000240.1:0-26871 GCF_035285525.1 Okeania sp.
TCCTTTATCAGTTAAACGAACTTCGACTCCAGAGATACCTGCTTCACCTGCATCTTGTACACCATTAGCATTATCATCTCGGAAAATAGTATCACCGATAGAACCTGTAGGAGCATCATAACCAAAATCTTGGTCTAAGTTATTTTCACCCGGTGCTAAATCTACCATAGACATATTGTCAAGTACAGCATCGGGGTCTGCTGTTTGCTCTAAACCATCCAGAACATTATTTACATCTGTAACTTGAACTGCATAATTGCCAGTAACAACATTTTCAAACAAATAGTTACCATTAGCATCTGTGGTTTGAGTATCAACAACTGTGTCATCTCCTCCACCTAGTTCACCATCAGCTCCTTTATCTATTAAGTCAACTGTGACACCAGCAATACCTGCTTCACCATTATTTTGTACACCATCTGCGTTTTCATCTTGGAAAACTGTGTCACCGATAGAACCTTTAAATTCCGATAAATCTACAGTAGTAACAATGATTTGACCATCTGGAATTCCATCACCATTATTATCGGGTACAAGGATGACAGCAACTTTGTCACCTGGTTGTTCAGGAACAAAACCCTCTCCATTTTGTTGAGCTAAAGTTTTTATTTGATCGACATTAGCTTGGTCAAACCCATTGGAGAATGCTTCTAGTCCAAGTAAATCATCACTACTAGGAGGATCGTCATCCATTAGCTGCCAAATAGCAAGCTGAATCTCACCAGTTGTAAAACTTGCTAAAGCATTACCTGTACCTGTGTTGTTGAGAATCCAGTTCACTAGGTCTAAATTCTCAGGATGCTCAATAATTCCTCCTAATCCATCATTGATAACAGCAGGATCATAGCTTGAGTAAACATTGGCACTGAAAGGTTGACTATTACCCTCATCATAAAGAGTGTTTGGATCCACACCAAGTGCATCGCTCAAACTAGGAGCTGCAATTCCTGTTTCGCCATAAACACCATCATTATCAAGATCAAAGCCGTTGAAACCAAGGGGAAGATCGACATCAATACAAAAGGCATCAAAAGCTCCATTTAGTATGCCATTTGCATCTGTAATCTCTAAGTCAAAGTAACTAGGAGCGCCAACCCCAGGTCCTCCAGCGTTAAGATTAGGAAGTATAGAACTGGTGACTGTCACCTGACTTGGGAGCAGGTTGCCTAAATTTGTGATTGAATTGCTCATATTTGCGGTTGAACTGGTCATTTTTAATTTTTAACTTAATTTGTGTAGTAGTGTTTTTCTGAATCAGAAAAATTGATGGGAAGATGCTTTTTTTTACAAGAAAATAATCCAGGATAAACTTCTCGTAAATTATTCCTGGTTGCTAATTGTTCACTGAATATATATCTAACTCACTGGGGAAAAGATGCTTTTATTTACAAGAAAATGCAGAATAAATTACGATAAATTTATTCCTTAATTGCTTTATTTTTAACTCAACAAAGATTGCCAAAATTCTATGGCAAAAATTAACTGTCATCCACCTAAGTTGTACCAATTAATTTCATCAACTTAGGCTACATTTTTTATCTTATTAATCTTTAATCTTGAGAGCAAAATTGCCTCAAATAGATTTGGATAGAGGGCAAATACCATGATAGCCATATTTTTTATGGTTAGAAAAATTGTCTCCCCGACACGGAAATTAATTAATCAGGGGAGATTTTTTTCTTCAGTAATAAAACATAAGTTTTAACCAAAACTTACTTTTGCTCTTTGTTAGATACTGCTGCGTTTTTCTTAGTAGTTAATAAGCCGATACCACCAACAACTAAAGTACCTAAAATAGTTGTAGGCTCTGGTACGGACACAGGAGCAGGAAGACCACCAACAGCAGCAGCAGGTAGAGAAGTGGAAGCAACAACAGCGATTGTAGCAGCAGCTAGAGACAATGTATTTTTGAACATGACTTGATAGAACTCCATAAGATTTGCTTGATGTCATTATCTTATTCCGTTATTCTGAGGTGCTGCAAGAGGGAAAACGCATTTTCTCGACATCTTCATGGTATCTTCACTAATTATGCAGTTTTTCTTCATTGAATCTTTAAAAAAGTATCAGGGACATCTTTTAAGTATAATTATGTAGTGGGTATGTCCAGAAAATCAAAAAGTCGGTCTCAAAATTTATTGCTTTTACCTGATATCATATCCGGTTGAATAGTTACACTTTGGAGGAAGGAAGACAGAAGACAGAAGGGAAAAAAAAGGTTCAAAGGAAAAAGTGTTTTTATCACTGATTATCCAGATTATGATATTACTCCTGGAAGAAATCTATATTTTTTTTTAACCTAATTACTTTTGTTTGTTAACTGTGTTAATACTTAAATATATAGAGCTTTGCCTTGTTATTAGTTTGAGGGTAATTAACAGCTTGACATAATTTATGATTATCTGATGGAGATAGTTTTTATTATTAGACATCTCCAGATCAAGAGGGAACAGGAAGCAGGGATGAATAATTGATAATTTATGAATTTTTGGAGATGTCTATCCATTATCAATTATCAATTATCCATTAAAACTTATGCTTCATCTAGAGCAACAATACCAGGTAACTCCTTACCTTCCAATAATTCTAGACTAGCACCACCACCAGTAGAAATGTGACTCATTTTTTCGCCTAAACCTAATTGTTCTACCGCAGCAACAGAGTCACCACCACCGATAATAGTGATAGCATCCTGCTTCTCAGCCAAAGTCTTAGCGATCGCTTCCGTACCCTTAGCAAATTTCTCCATTTCAAACACACCCATCGGACCATTCCAAATTACAGTCTTGCAGTCTCCTAAAGCATCTTGGAAAACCTTGGCCGACTCAGGACCAATATCCAGACCCATCCAACCATCAGGAATTTCTTCAATGCTAACAGTTTGAGTATTCGCTTCTGGATCAAATTTATCAGCTACAACTACATCAGTAGGTAACAACATTGCTACACCTTTCTCTTTCGCCTTAGCTTCCAGAGACTTCGCCAATTCAATCTTATCGTCTTCAACCAAAGACTTACCCACACTTAAACCACGAGCTTTGTAGAAAGTAAAAATCATACCGCCACCCAAGAGCAACTTATCACACTTATCCAACAAAGCTTCGATAACACCAATCTTACTAGAAACCTTAGAACCACCAATAATTGCAGCCAAAGGTTTTTGAGGATTATCAATTGCACCTTGGAGGAATTTCAATTCTTTTTCGATTAAATAACCACCAACAGAAGGACTCAAATATTTAGTAACACCCTCGGTGGAAGCATGAGCGCGGTGAGCAGTGCCGAAAGCATCATTCACATATATATCTGCCACAGAAGCAAGTTGCTTGGCAAACTCTGGATCATTTCCTTCCTCTCCTGGGTAGAAGCGAACATTTTCTAGTAAAACTACATCACCATCTTGCATTGCTGCTACAGTAGCAGCTACTTCCTCACCAATGCAGTCGTCACATTTCTTAACTTCCTGACCCAATACTTCAGAAAGTCTTTCTCCCACAAGAGTCAGACGCATATCCTCATTTACTTTTCCTTTGGGACGTCCAAAATGGCTAGTCAAGATCACCTTTGCACCCTTAGAAATTAAATCTTGAATGGTAGGAAGAGCTGCCTGAATCCGAGTATCATCAGTAATACTACCATTATCTACAGGCACATTAAAGTCTGCCCGCATGAGTACCTTTTTGCCAGATAAGTCAGATGCTGATAAATTTGCTACAGTTTTTTTTGTCACAGGATTAATCTCCTAATATATTGTTTTATTAATGTCCATCAAATAGGGTTACTGGCCCATAAATGGATAAGATATACATTACAACAATTCGTTCACGGTAGACATTTTATCTGAGTCCGTACCGCAAAAATATTCCTATGTTTAAAACAGTTCTATTTCCTGTAGACCGTAGCCAAGAAGCTCGCGGGGCTGCAGAAAAAGTGATTAACATTGTCCAAACATATCAGTCTCGCCTGGTATTAATGTCAGTAGTAGAAGTTGTTTCCGAAGGCCAAGAGCCATTTCACTCAGAAATGACTTCTTCCAAAACAGTTACCCAACTCTTAGAGGAGGCCAAATCTATATTTGCCCAGGAAGGTATTGAAGTTGAAACTGTCCAAAGAGAAGGCCATCCGGCTTTTACGATCTGTGATGTGGCTGATGAGATTGAAGCTGATTTAATTGTGATTGGCTGCCGAGGTACTGGTTTGACAGAGGAAGGAGCTGGTGATAGTATTAGTAATCGGATTATTAATTTGTCCCCTTGTCCAATTTTAGTAGTTCCTTAATTCAGTTATCAGCTATCAGTCCAGTAAATGATGCATATATATGTAGGTTGGGTTGAGGGACGAAACCCAACAAAAACTTTATTCCCCTACTCCCTAATGCTAATGCACCATTTTAGCTGCGTCTGTCCAGTAGAGTGCGTTAGAGAAGCGTAACGCACCGCTCTCTATGGAAGCATAACCCACCCCCACAAATTATTTGGTAATCAATATCTATAGATGATTTTTGCATTAAATTATATAGTGGTGCGTTACGAAAGTGCGACTTTTCATGTCGCCCAGCGAAACGCACCCTACTGGATTGTTTCACCTAAAATACATTAGTAGGGGCGGGTTTGATCGGAAATTTTCATGCTTACTCTAAGATTTACACCGAACCCGCCTCGTTAGACGGTGGCTTATATCATAAGGGGGCGGGTGTATCTGACTTACTTATAAAAATTCGTTAACTTACTTGTGAAACCAGCCCCTACGGCTCCTGATTCTCTAATGCACAATTTTAGATGAAACAGTCCACTACTAGACCAGCTAAAACTTGGGTTTGAAGACCAAACCCCTACAGTTTTGCTAAGTATCTGAACTTTTGACTTTTGACTTTTGACTTTTGACTTTTGACTTCAAACAATGATTATTCAATGGTATCCTGGGCACATTGCTAAAGCTGAACGAAATCTTAAGGAACAACTGAAACGAGTTGATGTGGTTCTAGAAGTTCGAGATGCTCGTATTCCAATTGCTACTCGCCATCCCCAAGTTTCTGAATGGGTAGGAAATAAGGCGCAAGTTTTGGTATTGAATCGTATGGATATGATTTCCTCTGAGGTCAGGAAAATGTGGACTGAATGGTTTGAAGGTAAGGGGGAAGTGCCTTATTTTACCAATGCTCAGTTGGGTGATGGTGTTAAAAATGTAGCTAAAGCAGCGCAGAAAGCAGGTCATGCTGTTAATCAGAGAAGGCGCGATCGCGGAATGTTACCCCGACCTGTTCGTGCTGTAGTCATTGGCTTTCCTAATGTGGGAAAGTCGGCTCTGATTAATAGACTTTTGAAAAAGAAGGTAGTTGAGAGTGCTAGACGTCCTGGCGTGACTAAACAATTAAGATGGGTACGCATTTCTGATGAGATTGAATTATTAGATGCTCCTGGTGTAATTCCTAGTAGGATTAAAAATGAAGAGGATGCGATTAAGTTAGCTATTTGTGAAGATATTGGGAATGCTGCTTATGATAACCAGCAAGTTGCTGCTAAAATGATTGATTTTTTAACTTCTTTGGAAACTGATAGTAATGGTGTTGTATCTGCCTCTTGTTTAAAAGATCGTTATCAATTACAACCTTATGATTATACAGGTGAAGGTTATTTACATGAAGTAGCAAATCAAATTTATCAAGGAGATGTGGAACGAATGGCAAGACGAATTTTGGATGATTTTCGTAAGGGTTTATTAGGTAAAATATCTTTAGAGTTACCGAATAATTAATAATTATTAGGGAGAGGTAATTATCCATTATCCATTAATGAACGCCATATTAGAATAGGGAGAAAGGAGAAAGAAAAACTAATGTCAGCCAGGAATTTTTTCCATCAAGAAGTTAAAAATGCTCTAATAAAAGATGGATGGTCAATCACCCATGACTCATTATTTATTAGTTTGGGTGATGTAGATATGTCTATTGATTTTGGTGCAAACCAACTAATTGGGGCAGAAAAAGATAATCAAAAAATAGCAGTTGAAATTAAAAGTTTTTTAGCAAAATCATCGGCTATTTATGAATTTCATACGGCCTTGGGACAGTTTATTAATTATCGGGCAGCACTGAGACAGAATGAACCTGAGCGAATACTATATTTAGCTTTACCCTTGATTATTTATAACAACTTTTTTAAACTTAAATTTCCTCAATTAGTACTTAAAGAAAATCAAGTAAAATTAATTATTTATAATCCAGAAATAGAGGTAATTACAGAATGGAAAAACTAAAAATACATCGTTATTTAGTTCAGGAACTTTTGTTAGAATATAGTCAAAATAAGCCTGCTTATGGAGAAATTGAAGTACAGACAATTTTTGATACTATACGAGATCATTATCAAGTTGTTTATATTGGTTGGGAAAAAGAACATTTGATTCATAATTCTGCGATTCATATTGATATTAAAGGTGAGAAAATTTGGATTCAATGGAATGGAACTGAATTGGATATTGCAGAAAAATTGGTGATGAATGGAGTCGCTAAAAAAGATATTGTTTTAGGATTTCAAACCCCTTTTATGAGAAAGCTTACAGAATATGCTGTGGAATAGTTTTACAGCGCTTTTCCTGCACGGTAGACCACAGTAGCGACGTTGCATAAGGGCGTCCCTACAACGTTTTGGTTATGGCAATGTGGTTCGTCAAGAGCGAAAAGCGCTGTCAGGAGATGGGGTGAGGGGGTGAGGGGGTGACGAAAAAAGCTAATCTACTGTAGTGCATTGTTTCACCTTAAATGATGCAATAGCTTTAGGTTACAAAAATGTTTCTTCCCTACTCCCCTACTCCTGTTTCTCCCCCACTCCCCTACTCCCCTACTGTATAATAAGCGATCGCCTCTGTTTTCCCCTCATCTAACTCCATCCTTTGCAAATCCTGTAAATTGTCGAATATAAGGCGCTCGAAATCCCAAAACAATATCTGTTTTTGGTACTCCTAATTCTACTAACTGATAAGCTAATCCTTCTTCTGTAAAATCCCTTTGAATCCAAATTTTTCCATCTTTAATCTCAATATGAATTGGGCATCCATAAATTCTTTCTTCGTCACGCCATCCTAAAAATAATAATAAATAGCGCTCGCGTTATAAATCGAATACTATTTCTGTAGTTTCCATATCTTCTTCAGATTCTTCTTGAGCGTGTTGATTAATAATTTTTTGAATTAACTGGCGATAATCTAGTTTTTCCATAATGTGCTCTCCTGTTTTTGCACATTAAAAACTAACAGTTTTATCTGATACCTTTCTCACACAGCTTGCACAAATAAATCTGAAAAAAAGTCTTGATAAATATCTGCAGGAATTGCTAAATAAAGCACCCATTCTAATGTTAACTGCTCTCATGCTAGACGATAGTTCAGAAATTCAGAAACTGCCGATCTACCAACAAAGCTTTTTATTTCTACTGCTATTTTTCGAGTGGATTTTTCTGCCACTATAAACTTTTCTGCTTTTAAATCTATGTTAATCTTAAATTGTTGAGTTAGCTTCAGAAATAGAGGAGCTTTAGTAATTGTCTATCCATCTTTTTCTAAAGCTACTCGAACTGTATCATGAAAGATATCTTTTGCTGACATAATTCATAGTAATAATGGGAATTGAAAAATGTTGAGCTTATCCTGTGGATAAGCTACGCTAAAGTTTAATTGAAGTTTGAATTATTATTAAACTGTTGCTCTATTTGAGAAACTAAATTATGATTAATTTCACCACCTTTTATTAACCAATCATCTGTAAGTTTATCTATAAGCTGATCGTATAATAGTGGGTGGTGGATTTGGAAACCAAACCCCTACCAACCGTTACAACAACCCCCGATAACGAATAAACAACAAAATAACTGCCCAGGAACCTAACGCCACCTTTAGTGCTACCAAAATATTCAATATCGGAATAATTCCCCCACTGACTAATTCTCCTAATTCTCCTTGGGGTAACTCTGCTCCCATGAGAGTCACTGCTGCTAATACAATAAATATTAAAACTGAAATTTTTTCCCAGGTAGCAGCATTCCATTTTTTATAGATTTTCTCCATCTGTTCCGATGATGAAGTAATAGCAATCAAACCAATAGCAGTTCCTCCTGCTACCCCAGCAGCAAAACCACCACCCGGACTCAAGTGACCCCGAATAGCTAACTCAATACTTACCAACGCCGAAATAGTAGCTCCCAAACGTGCTAAAACTCTGGAGGGGCGATCGCTAAATTGATAAACTTGTTCGGTTGGTTGTTCGTTCGCTAATAAAAAACGGACTCCCAAAATAGCGATCGTAAATACTACGACTTCAAAAATTGTGTCATAGAGTCGATTTCTAAAAATGATACCGGAAACTACATTTGCGACTCCACTATCGGCAACTATTGATTCCACAATAGAAATATCACTCACTTCTACTGTGGGGTTTGGCATAATTAGCACTTTGACAAACAATGCTATTCCGGCTAAAAAATACACCCATTTCATTAATGTTTTTCCTCCTGGTTTGATACAGTTATGTATGTCACAGTTGTTTCTGATGCAGCCAACTCAGTTTGCATGATTTCAAACAGACGATACACTCTAATAGTAGTCTGATAAGTTGGTTTGCCATCTGGTTGGCTACAAATAGCGTGAACTTCTTTAGTTAGCAACCCCCATTCTAAAGCTTGTATATTAGGATATTCGACTAACTCCAGACGCAAATGGTATTTATCAATAATTTTTCTGATATCGGCGATGAGTTCGGTAAAATAATTCTCTGTTTCTACTTCAACTTCTTTAATTATTCCCAAACGCATGACTAAAGAGGAACGAACTGCAATTACATAAAGACTTATAGCTAACATTGTTCCGACTAAAGCTTCCGTTAAAGCTACATCCGCAGCGCCTAAAACTGCATAAACTAATGCTGATACTGCTCCTAAAATAGCTCGAATAACTAGAGCATGATAAGGGTTAACTTGAAATACCAACATCAAAGCTGCTAACGGTAACAGGGCGATGATAATATAAACATAAATATCAATCATTTTCTTCTCCACTACTAGAGCAATATGCCAAAACGTATCCCAAAACTGTATTCCAAATTGCTAAAGTAATAATTGCTAACAGTAACAAAGGCCATTCTTCAGGTATCTTCAGCAGTAAACCAACTATAATACTCATGGAACCCAAGGTATCAGCTACCGACAGACTATGGAGTTTAAATAAAACTGATCTATTGCCAAGCAGAGGAAATGTTCCCCAAAACCAGAAAATAACCCCGATGATTATTAGACCGTAACTAAGAATATCTATCATATTTCGTTCAACCTTTTGATTAAATGTGCGAGTAGCATTAAACCTGCATTACCTACACTGAGAATAATTATTGCAACTACTCCTATAAACCAATCATCTCGTGAAACTGAGACAATCAACATCATAATTGAAGTTTTGGTGGCAATACTGGCAAAAGCCAGCATTTTTTGCCAAATATCGTCATCTTGCCAAGCTTCATAAATAGGTATGAGCAAAGCTAAAATCATGGCAATTAAAATAAAATTCATCTTTTTCTACTCCGTTTTCTCCTGCGTTCGACTCGGTGTACTTCATACCACCCCTTTTCGTGATATTTCAAGACAATAGTTTTGGGGGTAAAAGTAATCAAAAATATATCCAGAAATATCAATCCAGGTGTTCGTTGTGGTTTCACACTTTCACAAACCAAAACTTCATCATCATGGGGATGAAACATAATTTGAATGGCTTCAATATAAGCTTGGGGAATGGCGACAATAATTTCCCACAAAACTCGCAACCAATCATTTAATGCTCCGAGGGATGTTTTGCCGCGTGGTAATAATACAGCAATAGTCACACCAATCATAATATTTGCCGGCCTTAAGTCAGCGGTGAGTAAAAACCAAATTGTCAGTCGTAGTATTACGTTAAAAAGGGAAGTTGCGTCCATATTATTAATGAATAATGAATCATGAATAATTGATAATGAAAACTATCTCTAATTATCCATTGAAAAGGAGAGGCTTTAAACCTCTAGGGATCAATTATCAATTTATCAGTTATATCACCTTTAAAGAAGAAAAAAGTAATTGAGAGATTTCCAAGAATTATTTGAAAATTTGGTAGACGTCTTATAAAAAGCATTTTTATAGCCATATATTTAGTTTTCATAATATTCTATAAATATTGTTACTTAACTTGTTTATTACCTACAGGACTAAAGCCATGAACGCTATTAGTAGGGTGTGTTTTGCGTTCCGCAAAGCTCCGCTTTATCTGTCGGCTCAAGCGCCGAAACGCTACGGGATATGAAAAGCGTACAACGCACAACGCACCTAAACCCTGTCTATGGTGGCTTTGCGTAAGTCCTGACTTAGTTTAGTTACTAATTGGACAGCTTATCTACAAAGGCTTTTTACACTCCATATTTAATGATAAAGGAAGCATAATTACATCATTAAACCCATGATTTTCTGCCTCTAGTAAGACAAAATGAGAAATACCAATATCCTTATTACCCTCTAAAAATTGAGCCATTGTATTTGTATGGACTGAGATACGATTGACTAATCCAGCTTTGAGTAATTGAAAATTTTCTGGCTTCAAATATTCTGGGCAACAATTTGGTGTATATTTGCCTTCTAGGAAAACTCGCCAGAAATAATTATCTCAAATACGAATTTCGCTAAAAACTTGCTGACAACAATCTTCTACAAATCCCGACACTCCATTTTTCAGGTAGCGCTCCATTTGTTCTCGTTGTTGACGAGGAACACCTAGCATCCACAGGTTCAAGTCACTATCCATAAATTGTTAGTAGTAGTATTACGTTACAAGGCGAAGTTGTGTCAATGCTATCCAGAATAGTAATATTAACATGAGGCTCATCAACCCAATTAGATGCTCAAATTGTTCGATCGCTCTTGGTATTTTAATAGCTAATTTCTTAAAAATCAAGAAATATGCTAACCAACCAATAGCGATGGTTACTAATGGTTTAATAATATTTTCGATGCTGTAAGCTTCATAATAAACAGCGTTTGCTACTATCAAACCGCCGAGTAAGAGTACCATTGCCGACCAAAAACCAGAGTTGACTTTGATGGTTTGCTCGTTTTTCTGGTGAGGTAGAAAAATGAATTTAGCAAAAGAAATGGCTGTTCCAACTGCGGCAATATTCATGCCAACAACTTGCCAGGGTAAGAGATTTTTTGCAGTTAGGACTTTGGCTCCAAAACCCGAAAGGAGGGGAAAACCAGATATGGAAAAACTAGCGATCGCTAATGCAAACCAAATTCGGTTATCAATAGGATGATGATGTAATTCTTTAAAATTTCGACTTGGCAAAACTCCTGCTATTAAAAATAAAGCAGATTTTACTAAACCATGAGTTAAAGCATAGAAACCTCCTACTATTGGAGCTGCAAGTACAAAACCTAACTGAGAAATGGTGTGAAATGCTAACATTCGCTTCGTATCTTTTTCAAATACAGCAAAAGCAACTCCTAAAACTGCGGTACAGACTCCAAAATATCTAACTATCGGATCGACTTCTGGTAATATCAGCGCACAACGTACTAATGGAAAGACTCCTGCTTTCACTACTACTCCGGACAACATTGCCGATACTGGACTTTCTGACTCAGAGTGAGTGAGAGGCAACCATAACCCAGAGACAAAGATACCACCTTTTGCCAATAATCCCAAAAATATGAGAGCGATCGCTTCTGGAGGAGCATTCAGCAAACCCATAAAATGAAAAGAATTATTAGCTTTATATACTAAAACTGCTCCCACCAGATAAAATAACATTGAGGTATTACTGACAAACAAATAGCGCAATCCTACCCAGATCGATTTATCGGTACGAGGATAACTTATCAGCAAAAAAGAAGCAATACTTATTACTTCTAAAGCTACATATAAACTAATAAAATCTGCACAAATAAAAGTAGCATTAACACTTCCATGCAGAATCACAGCTTGCATATAGAAAAAAGGTGTTTTATTACTTTGCCAACAATAAAGAATTACTGCTGTTGTGACTAGAGCATTAGTAATAATGAAAAATCCACTCAAATTATCAATAGTTAAACTAACACCAAAACTATCTAATAATTGGATATCTTTTACATCAGATAAACCGGAAAATATATACAAGGCATAATCAGCAGAAACAAATGCTATTCCTAATGCTAAAAAGCGGTCTATTTTGGGGATTAAATAAATAATAAATCCCACAAAAAATGGTAGTGCCATCCAGGTGATCGTAATATTGGTCATTTCAGTTATCAGCTTTTTCAGTTATCATTTATCAGCTTTTTCAGTTATCAGTTGTTAGTACCAACTGTTAAACTCAAAAGCTTGATATGAAATACAGATATTAATCATTCAATGTTTCCAGTGCGGACATCTTCCTCGCGTGGGTGTACCTCGTCAAGACAGGGCTAATTATTTGTCGCCAGAGAATATTTACAACTCTATATTTTTTTTTCAGTTCTGTACTTCCCAGACTTGCCACACTCCCCACCTTATGATGGTGTATTATTTTCTTCGATCGCTTTAGTTTCCAGAGTCGGATTATCTTTTGCTAGCTTCATTACACCCACTAACATTAATGCTTGAATAGAAAAACCAATAACAATAGCAGTTAAAATAACAGCCTGGGGAACGGGGTCAGAATAAGCAACATTTTTGCCTGTAGCTACAATAGGGGTAAATACACCATCCCTTGATGCTACCAATACATAGTAAGCAATAACTCCTGTACTCATAATATCCATAGATATGATTTTCATCACCAAATTTTTCTTAAAAATGATGCCAAAAAATCCGCATAATACGGTGAAAAATATACAAGCTTCTAACATATTAGTTCATTATTTAGTTTAAATCAGGACTAAATGTCAACCCAGAAACCCGGTTTCTAGTAGACGTTTACAGTTCAAAACAACGATTTGCCCTAGAAACCGGGTTCCTCCCTTGTAAGTCCTATAAATATTAAGATTTTACAATGTTTTAATATAAAATTATCAATATAAAAGAAAAAGATGGAAAAACATTCTACGGCTCTCAGATTTTGTTGATGTTGGGAACTTAAAGACAAATGGCCATTTGCTTCTATGAAGTTGTTATATTTTTTCTGAAAAGTGGCCAATTTTAGGATAATATTATATCCCGACTATTCCCTGTTCCCTCTTTTAGTTAAATGTTACCAGTGGGATTTTTCGGGAACCGTGCATCTTGCTCCCGTGGATGTATCTCACAAAACTGGAATCTATAGCGCTGTGCCCAGGGAACAGGGAACAGGGAACAGGGAACAGAAGGAATAGATTGCTTATAACATAAGATTTTTAGCTATTGGACAGTTCCTGTGATTTGTAAATATTAAGTGCGCACATTGCTATACTGTATAAACCTACTTCAGAAATTAGAAATTTTCAGCCAAAAAAATGTAGGGACGTCCCATGGAACGTCCCTACTGTGGCCTATCTATTAAAAGACTATTCTAAATCTGGTTTTGGTTTTTTGTGTCCTAACTACTTAGAACCAAGTATTTTCATAAAAGCTAGCGACACCATCCCAGTTACCAACGAAAGCATCTAAATCTGTATCTCCATCTAAATCTCCAAAAGCGGGAGCGCTATAAGTTCCAACATCAATACCATTAAGGGGGTTAGCATTTCCTGTTCTTTCTTTGAATTTAGCTTTTTTTATAGTACCAGTATTTTGGAAATATCGTACTGTACCATCTTTGTTACCAATTAAAGCATCATAATCTTGATCGTCATCTACATCTACAAAAGCAATTTTACTGTACTCACCCACATCTACTCCATTCAAAGGATTAGGGCCACCAGCAATTAAAGCAAACCGAGGCCGTTTTTGCGTACCATTATTCCGGAAGTATGAGATATTGCCATCACGGTTCCCACTAAAAGCATCATAATCTCCATCGTTATCTATATCTACAAAAGTAGGGGTACTGTCATTACCTACATTTAAACCATTGAAGGGATTCTCAACAGCTTTAGAACGAGCAAACCGAGGGTCATCTTTTGCACCCACATTTTCATAAAATATAATATTGCCATCGTTGTACCCACTAAAAGCATCATAATCTCCATCATTGTCTATATCTACAAATGCAGGGGAACTATTATAACGATTATAACGATCATTTATCCCCCAAAATGGATTTTCTGTGGCAACTGGTTGATAAAAACGGGGTTGATTTGTAGTACCAATATTCTCCAAGTAGTTAATATTACCAGCGCTGTTACCAATGACAGCATCTAAATCTTCATCTCCATCTATGTCTATTAAAGTTGGAATGTTACGATTACCTACATCATACAGTTCTAGAGGGTTAGTAAAAAATTCTGGTTCCTTGATTTCGCCAATATTTTCCAGATAATCAACTGTTCCATCCTTTTTACCTACAAAAAAGTCATAATCTTTGTCATTATCTATATCTGCAAAAGTTGGTATACTATAATCACCGATGTCATAACTAAATACAGGATTTTTACTACCAATAACCTGGGAAAAAGTAGGGCGTTTTTTAGTACCAGTATTTTCATATAATTCTACAGTACCATTACGGTTGCCCACGAAGGCATCATAATCTTTATCGTTATCTATATCTATAAAAGTAGGCGCACTACGATCGCCTATATCGTAGCCATCAAATGGATTTTTCTTTCCGGTTTGTTCTTTAAATTTGGGATTTTTTTTGTTACCTGTATTTTGATAGTAACTAACAGTACCATCTGAGTTACCAATAAAAACGTCATAATCTCCATCTTTGTTAATATCGACAAAGACAGGAACGCTGTAGGCACCTACATCAACACCAGATAATGGGTTGCCCACTTGACTTTGCTCAAACCGAGGTTTTCTCCAGTTCCGGGTATTTTCGTAGTATATAACCTCACCATTGATATTGCCAAAGAAAGCATCTAAGTCTTTATCTCCATCAATATCGACAAAAGCTGGTTGACTATAAAGTCCTACATTTACACCATCAAAAGGATTTTTATTTCCGGTTCTTTCTCGGTAATCTGGTTCTTCTGGGTTGCCTACATTTTCCCAGTAACCGACTGTTCCATTCCTGTTTCCCACAAAAGCGTCTAAGTCCTTATCACCATCTATATCTACAAATATGGTGTTGCTGTAGCTGTCAACTGCAACATCTGCTAATGGGTTTTTTACTTCAAAATCAATTGCCATTTTTTTCTGCTTTAAAATACGAAACTAGGTACAATTTTGGCATAAGAAAATGATAATGATATGTAGCGATCGCAATTTTTAACAAACATTTTTCCTGAACTTAAATTACTGACTAGAAAAGAGTTTAGGGGGTTCAGATTCATGGTTTTACTACATAGCAATGGTGAGAATATTTATTTTTTTCACACTCCTATATACTTCTTATATCCTTTTTTATACACCCCTATCAGATTGCTGATCTCGACGGAATATTTTGCTAATATTGTTGCTGATAATGACAGAAATACATTATTTTTTGTAAGTCTTTTTTCATGAAAAATTAGATCTAAAATAAACTGGTTATATCAAATGATTTTGTTGTTATCAAGTGTTATGAAAAACTTGTTATATGGGAATTCGATAATATTAGTATGATTATAAACTTCCTATTAATTATCGCAAAATATTTGAAAAATAGTATAAATAAATTTGCTGGCGCAAAGGACTAATAAATTGGGTTGATTGGTGTGATATTGTTGTTCAAACCACAAAATTTCCGTAAAGAAACCCGGTTTTTGTGCAAGTCTGGAAATAAGTGTTTACTCTTTCTGGGAAAAGAGCGATCGCTCCTTATTGCTGATGTTACAATTATCGTCATAGTAGTGCTAGCAATATGAAACCTACCCTACTAATAATAGCAACCTTAAAACTATATTGTTACTAATTTATCAATGTCTTATAGTCAATTTACAATGCCACAAATAAAATCATAATTTGGCATTTTACTCTCAGAAAAAATAGGCATATTTTCCAAAATTCCAGAATCACAATACAGCCAATTTTTATCAGAAACTCTGGATTATAATATTCCATTAGCTCTGGCAATTAATTCTGAAAAATCTCGTTCGGAACTGATAGTTATGCCTATTCTAATTGAACTAAAACAACAATTATGAAATCAAATAAGTCTATTTTCTGGGAAATAATTTACAGTTGATTCTCAGAGAAGTTTAAATGGATTTGGCGATTTTTTAATTAGTAAATCTCCTGAACAGTTAGTTATAGAAGCTCCGGTTGTTACTGTGGTGAAAGCAAAAAATGATAATATAGAAACAGGTCTCGGTCAATGTATGGCATAAATGATTGCTGCTCAATTATTTAATCAGCAAAAAGGAAATGAAATTAAAAAAATTTTTGCAGTTATTATAACAGCTAGTCTCTGGAAATTTATGGAGCTAGAAAATCAAACTATTACTATTGATATAAATGAATATTTTTTAGGAAATTTAGGTCAGATTATTGGGATTCTGAAAAGCTTCATTGAATAACAGAGGATTTCAGTAATTAATAATTATTACCCCTTCTTAAAAGAAGGTGATTGACTAAAAAACTAAATGCTTACTTAGATTGTTCGGGAGTTACGCAAGGGTATTATATATGGAGTTTTGGTGCGTGGTGCGTTCTGCGCTTTTCATGTCGCGTAGCCAAACACACCCTAATAATAGCGTTCATAGCTTTAGTCCTGTTTTTTTAAGCATTATGTACTATGCCACAACTTTGTATAATGTTTAAATACAAGATAAAATGATGAAGATATCAAAATAATCCATGTATGAACGTTAATACAAAAGTCGCAAAAAAAGCATTACTAATTGGTAAAGGACTACCCCCTTTTGAGTCTATCAAAACAGAAGATGTAGTACCTGCAATGACAGAATTACTGACAGAATTAGAACCAGAATTAATCAATTTAGAAACAACAGTTAAACCAACTTGGAATGACTTAGTAGAACCTTTACAAAAATTAGAAGATCGTTTAACTTGGAGTTGGGGAATAGTAGGACATTTGATGGGAGTAAAAAACAGTCCTGAACTCCGAACAGCTTATAATGAAATACAACCCAAAGTGATAGAATTTATTAATAAATTAAGTCAAAGTAAACCCCTTTATCAAACCTTTAAAAACTTAAGGGATAGTGATAGTTGGCAAAACTTAGATTCAGGGCAAAAACGCATAGTTGAAACTGCTATTAGAAATGCCGAACTTTCCGGAGTAGCTTTAGAAGGAGAAACACGAGAACGCTTCAATGCCATTCAACTAGAACTAGCAGAACTTTCTACCAAATTTTCTAATAATGTTCTTGATGCCACCACAGCTTTTAGCCTCACATTAACTCAAAAAGAAGAAGTAGACGGTTTACCACCCAGTTTATTAAGTTTAGCAGCTCAAGCTGCCAAAGATGATGGCTCTGAAAATGCTACTCCCGAAAACGGACCTTGGCGCATCACTCTCGACTATCCTAGTTTTGTTCCCTTCATGCAGCATAGTCAAAAACGGGAGTTGCGAGAAAAACTCTATAAAGCTTTTGTTAGTCGTGCTTCTAGTGATGAATTAAATAATTATCCTTTAATTGAACGCATTCTGGAACTACGTCAACAAAAAACCGAAATTTTAGGCTTTAAGAGTTATGCAGAACTAAGTTTAGCCAGCAAAATGGCTCCCAGTGTGGCAGCAGTAGAAAAATTATTGGAAGAACTCCGGAGTGTTAGTTATGATGCTGCATACAAAGACTTAGAAGACCTGAAAGCTTATGCTGCCAGCAAAAATGCACCAGAAGCAAATGACCTCAAACATTGGGATACCAGTTTTTGGTCAGAAAGACTACGGGAAGCAAAATTTTCCTTTACCGCAGAAGAGTTGCGACCATATTTCCCACTGCCACAAGTTCTAGATGGGTTATTTGCTCTAGTCAAACGAATATTTGGCATTAATATTACTGTTGCGGATGGGACAGCACCAGTTTGGCATGAAGATGTGCGTTATTTTCAAGTTAGTGATGAAACCAATACGCCCATTGCTTACTTTTATCTCGATCCTTATAGTCGTCCCTCAGAAAAACGAGGTGGTGCTTGGATGAATGAGTGTGTAACTCGTACTAAAATTGTCGAGAATGGTGAAACTACTTTGCGTTTACCTGTAGCATATTTACAATGTAATCAAACACCACCTATAAATGATCGACCTAGTTTGATGACTTTTAGCGAGGTAGAAACTTTGTTCCATGAATTTGGGCATGGTTTACAACACATGCTAACAAAGGTTGACTATGCAGGTGCTGCTGGTATTAATAATATTGAGTGGGATGCGGTAGAGTTACCGAGTCAGTTTATGGAAAATTGGTGTTATGATCGCTCCACTTTATTCGGAATGGCAAAACATTATGAAACCGGAGAGACTTTACCAGAACATTATTATCAGAAACTTTTAGCTGCCAGAAATTATATGAGCGGTAGTGCCATGTTACGTCAGTTGCACTTTGCTCTGGTTGATATTGAACTACATCATCGTTATCAACCAGGTGGCAAAGAAACAGTAGTGGATGTCCGGAAACGAATCGCTGAGACTACTACTGTTTTACAACCTTTGCCAGAAGATTCATTTTTGTGTGTGTTTGGGCATATTTTTTCTGGTAGTTATGCTGCTGGTTATTACAGTTACAAATGGGCAGAAGTATTGAGTGCTGATGCTTTTGCTGCTTTTGAAGAAGCTGGCTTGGAAAATGAAGAGGCGATCGCTACTTGTGGTAAGCGTTTTAGGGATACGGTTTTAGCATTGGGCGGGAGTTTGCATCCGATTGAGGTGTTTCAAACTTTCCGAGGTCGGGAACCAAATACTGAACCTTTATTACGACATAGTGGTTTGGTAGCTCCGGTTTAAATAGTAGGGACGTTCCTTCCATGGAAGGAACGTCCCTATAAAATTGAAAAATAAGCGATCGCTTATCCTGTAACAGTTTCCCCAAAAAACATTATAGCAGTCGAAGCAAAGGGCACCGAAATTTATAAATCCTGTTTGCGGAGCATTTCCCTATACGAAACACCCTTTGATACTACTCTGCTGTTACCTTTTCCCTATTCCCGATTCAAGTAGCGCTATAACAACAAAAACATGATTGATTCAGAAATACTCAAAAAAACTTCAAGGAACATCCATCCAAGAACGCATTCTTGTTATTGAAGCAGTTTTGCAAACAGTTAAAAACGATATGGGTCTAACTTCCTCACAACAGCTTTCCTCTGAAGAACAACCCCTGAAAGGAAAAGTGATTAATTATGACGCTCCTTATGAACCTATAGCCCTACAAGACTGGGAAACATTAAAATGATTCTAGACACTCATATCTGGATTTGATGGGTTGACGATAATCCTAAACTATCTTCCACAAACCGAGAAATCATTCAAGCAAATCAAACAACTGGTCTAGGAATTAGCATTATATCTTGTTGGAAAATTGCTAAAATTAGTCGAGAAAAAGAGACTAACTTTTGAGTCTTCTGTAGAAGAATGGCTAAAACTTGCTCTCAACTACCCTGGTATCCAATTACTAGAATTAAACCTGCCGATTATTATAGAATCTACTCAATTATCTGGATTTCATGCAGAGCCAGCAGACCAGATTATTGTGGCAACAGCTAAAATTCACAGTTCGTTATTAGTCACTCAAGACGAAAAAATCTTGAATTTTTTCAAAGGAAATAATAAATTGACTCAAACCTACTAACTCTTCCCTACTCTCTACCACAACAAAAAGACTTTCCATACGCAAACCCTAGATAGGGACGTTCTATGGAAGGTCCCTAAAGAATCAGAAAATTAGCGATCGCTTATTCTGCATCAGTTTCCTACTTACTTTCTTTAGCATTCAATCTCTTCAGACCTAAACTTACCCAAGTTATTTGCTTGAGAGGTTCAGGTACTTCTGGGTGTAATCCCTCTGAAATTTCTTCAAAGGTTTTAATTGACCCTGGATAAACGAAAACTAACCATTCTTGTTTAGCAATACAGGCAAACAAAGCAGACTCCTCAAGCAAATACCTTCTTGCTAGGTACTTTTGTCTGGGGTCTTGCACCTGTCCTGCTTCTATAGGTCTACCTCGGTTGAGATACTTCTCGGCAAAAGAATTTACTGTATTTTCAAAAGACTCATTTCTGCCGTAAAGACTTTGAAGTTCCTCGTAATAAATATCAAAGTCTAATTGCTTGCCAATTTCTGAAATCATCTTGAACTCAAATTGACAGCTTTCAGAATATTCTTGAAATAAAAGATAGTGGTCATCAATAAACTTTTCTCCAGTACGAATCGCCTTTAAGTAAGCCAGATCTTCTTCTATTCCTTCTCTCGCTTCAATTGTCAGTCGATGTAGACTATCACCAACTAATACTAGACAATTCTTAAAATTATCACTAATCCATCTGATGCAAGCTTCTACTCGCTCACTATAAACAAAATTTTTGCTTCCTAAGCTAATTGCGAACACACACTTCTGATTGTTAAACAAAGAGCTACGCATACTCTGAGGAAATACTTTTGCTAAACTTGCCTTATATTTATGATCTTTGGTAAAATTGGAAGTACTTCTTGTTAGTTTTTCCTGTATCTTGATGTTTATGACTTTGCTGATTCGCGATTGGAGTAACTGCAAACGTTCAAGGGAAAGCTCACTCCAATCTATACTTTCTAGGTCTGTAGAACTACTCATTTTATTTTTTTGAACGTTTTTTATCCAAAACAAAGCAGAGGGTTTTTCAACCCCCCTATAAAAAAAATTCCACTAGAATTAAACATTAGTTTCAAACAAAGCCAGGCGCAGTCGCTCACTTGCATCTTCCATTTCAGCTAATGATTCAATACTAACAACCATACTACGCTCAATTCCTAAAACTTCTGCTGCTTTAGCCACTGCTGCTTTTTCTTTTTCTTGGTAAACTCCATCAGCACGACTCATTTTAATTGCTTGGTATAACATAACTCGGCGAAAATTCATAGGAAAATCGTACTTGATACCATTCAATAGTTCTTCTATACTAGCATTTTTCCAATCGAATTTACGAAGTGTTTCAATGTATTCTTCAGAATCTACAGTTAATAATTCTTGCTCATCAATATACCATTGAAATTCTGCTTCTGCTAGTTCGCCATCCGCACCCGCGATCGCCATTAATGCACCACCATAACTCAATGCCACATCAAAATCAACTGGAGATGTGATGTTATATTTATTTTTAGCGTATTTAGTTGTCTGGAGACTTTTGCCGTTACTCATATTTTAGTCTTTCTAATTTTTAGGTTTAACTTCCGTGATTTTATTATATTTTGTCAATAATCCTATAAAAACTTAGGAAATCTTTATCATTGTATATAGAACCCATTTGGGTTCTATAAAATTAGGTGGGGAGATGGGGAGATGGGGAGATAGAACTATTTTTCTTTTTTCCCTCCTGGGAGAGGTTAGGGGTGGGTTAACTCCTTTGCCAAAAACCCGCATCCCGTGCAAAGATACCAAATAAGTTTTATATAGGATAGCAATATCAGGACTTACTCATGCGCAACGCAATTTTGTCATTGCTCGCGAGGCGCATTTGCGAAGCAGTCCGTCAGGATAGCAATCTCAAACCCTTATTTTTCCTACCTCATGGCTTTAGCCCTAAATATGAAATCATTTGTGAGAAAAAACTGTAGGGGTTTAGTCTCCAAATCCTTTAGCGCTTGGGCTTCAAAACCAAACCCCTACCATAAAATCTTACAACTTATTGAGGACAGAGGAGCTTTTTTGAAACCCCTCTATAAAAAAAAGTTGTCTCCAGAATTAAACATCAATTTCAAATAAAGTAAGTCGTAGTTGCTCACTCTCTTCTTCCTTTTTTGCCAATGACTCAAGCTTAATCAGCATACTATTCTCAAGACCCAAAAGTTCTGATGCTCTAGCCACTGCTATTTTTTCTTGTCCTTGATAATCTCCATCAGCGCGACTCATTTTAATTGCTTGGTACAACATAACTCGGCGAAAATTCATAGGAAAATCGTACTTTATCCCCCTTAATAGCTCTCCTATGTCAGCATTTTGCCAATCAAATTTACGGAGCGCTTCAATGTACTCTTCATACTCAACAAACAAAATTTCTTGTTCGTCAATATACCATTGAAATTCTCTTTCTGTTAACTCACCATCCGCACCAGCGATCGCCATCAATGCACCACCATAATTTACTGCCACATCAAAATCAATTGGTGCATTAAGGTTATACCTTTTTTGGGCATATTTAGTTGGATGGAGACTTTTCCCCCTACTCATATTTTACTCCTGTGATTTTTGGCTTTAATTTAATCTATAGATTTATTCATTATATAGCGCTGCGCGTTAGGGAATAGGGAACAGGGAACATTAGAATCTCAGGAGTTTCAGGATTGATAAATGTCCGCGCCTTTTGCTTCGACTGCTATATGTATAGCAATATGCGCACATTGCTATAACTGATAACTGCCCCCAAAAAGAAAAAACCGTAATTGGGGGAGTTGCTTTTTGGATAAAATGATTAAGGGTTTTCAGGCCAAACCAAAGGGTAGAAAAGTTAACGACTTGATACTGGGATGATTATTTATCATCATTATTCATCAAATTTACACAAATATTTTTTATCTTTATCATACTCTACGTCTGGCGTCCCCTCAACCAACCCACAATATTTAGCAAAATGATACTCCAACCAAAACCACTTTTCTTGATTTATTCCATTATCTACTACTACTTTCCTTCCATCTATTCTACCAATCACTCCAACCCGAGCCAAATTATTCTTGAACAACTCCATAGGAGTCTTTTTTGCTGCTGCTACCGCTGGAGTCTGAACCAACCACAAACACAACAACAGACATAGAACCAAGAAACATTTTACACTATTCCACATTTTTTTTTTACCACTACATACAACAGAATTATATTACAGCAATTTCGGAGGCGCGTGAGGTACAAAATTTTATTTAGTAATTTTAGTAACACAACCTTCCAGGTTGTTACAGCCTAGAACGCTGTGTTACAGTAGGTGTTAAGTGTACCTCACCATCCTCATGCATTGCTATAATTATAACACTTTTACAGTTTATACAGTTACAGTTTTAAATTAATAGAGTGTGAGTCTACGGTTCATGTCCTGAGTAGATTTTGTAGGGTGCGTTAATGAAATGTAACCCACCATCTATTATGTCTTTGGTGCGTTAGCGTATCTCATAACACACCCTACTGGACTACGCAGAAACTTCCCCCCCTTCCCTCCCAGGGAAGAGGGTTGAGGAGTTAGGTGCTTCATACCGTCTCCGCAACAGTCGTCTCTACTGCAGGTTGCGGTTGAAACTGGAACATAGAATAAACCACATTCCGCCGAATATCCGTCATCATATCCAAAAACAACTCATAACCCTCACTCTTATACTCAATCAACGGATCCTTCTGTCCATAACCCCGCAAACCAACAGACTCTCGTAACGCATCCATCTGTTGCAAATGCTCCCGCCACAAAGTATCAATTTGCTGCAAAATAAAGAAACGTTCCGCATCCCGCATCAAACCACCACGAATCTGATTCACCTGCGCCTCCTTAATATCATAAGCATTCCTCACCTGTTCGTGCATAAAAGTCTTAATATCCTCCATCGACAAATCGAACAACTGCTCCGGTGTCAAATCTGCCAACAAATACACAAACTCCTTCACCTTACTCACCAACTTATCCAACTCCCACTCTTCCGAAGGCAACTCCGGATTAATATACGCCTCCACAATATCATCCATAGTTTGCTCCGCATACTTAATCACCTGTTCCTTCAAATCCCTACCTTCCAATACCCGTCGGCGTTCTGCATAAATCGCTCGACGTTGATTATTCATCACCTCATCATACTCAAACACCTGCTTCCGCATATCATAATAATATGTTTCCACCTTCTTCTGCGCACCTTCCAAAGAACGAGTCAACAACCCAGATTCAATTGGCATATCTTCCTCAACCCCAAACGCCTGCATCATTCCCGCCACGCGATCGCCACCAAAAATCCGCAATAAATTATCCTCCAAACTCAAGAAAAATCTGGTCGAACCAGGGTCTCCTTGTCTTCCCGCTCTTCCTCGCAACTGATTATCAATCCTTCGTGACTCGTGACGCTCAGTACCAATAACGTGTAACCCACCACATTCCACTACTTGGTCATGTTCCTTATCTGTGTAACTCTCATATTCTTTGCGAATTAAATTATAAACCTCTCTTAACTTTTGCACAACTTGGTCTTGAGTCGGAGCTTTTTCCGCAGCGATCGCTACCTTATCTTCCACCACCAACTCTGGTAGCGCTCTCTCTCCCCACTCTTTCACTGCAAAATCTACCGCTGATTTCAACATTGTCTCCGTTTGTGGAGACAACTGCACTGGGAATATTTGCGGTGAAACCTTCCAAGTTTTCAGCTTTTTCTCAGGATCAAAACCTTTTTTAGAACGAGACTTTTTCGTTCCTGATACTGGTCGCGCCATACCAAAACCATCATCATCTTCTGGTTTCACCACCTTAGGCATCAAATACTCCCGTACCTTCAACCTCGCCATATATTCAGCATTTCCACCCAAAATAATATCCGTACCTCTACCTGCCATATTCGTCGCAATAGTCACCGCCCCACCACGACCTGCTTGCGCCACAATTTCAGATTCTCGCTCCACATTTTCTGGTTTCGCATTCAGCAGTTGGTGAGGAACTTTCAACTGCCCCAACAACCGAGATAGTAACTCCGACTTTTCCACACTGGTTGTACCCACCAAAACCGGGCGACCTTTTTCGTGCATTTCGGCACACTCTTGAGCAATAGATTTCCATTTACCTGCTTCCGTTTTATAAACCACATCTGATAAATCTTGTCTACCTCTTGGTTTATTCGTAGGTATTATCGTCACCTGTAAATTATAAATTTTTTCAAATTCTGTTTCCTCTGTTTTTGCCGTTCCCGTCATTCCCGACAACTTCGGATAAAGTAGAAAGAAATTCTGATAAGTAATAGTTGCCAGCGTTTGAGTTTCTGGTTGAATATCCACCCTTTCTTTCGCCTCGATCGCCTGATGCAGACCATCACTCCAACGTCTTCCCTGCATTACCCTACCAGTAAACTCATCAACAATAACAACTTCCTCATCCTTGACAATATAGTTAACATCTTTGATAAATAATTCTTTTGCCTTAAGAGCATTAAACACAAAATGCGCCCAAGGATCTTCAGGATCGTATAAATCTGTTACTCCCAATAATTTTTCTGCTTCCGCAAAACCTTCATCAGTCAAAAGAACATTTCTAGCTTTTTCATCCACTTCATAATGTTCCTTTTCTTTATCTAAACCTGCTGCAATCTGTGCTGCCTTAATATACTTTTCGCTCGGTCTTTCTACTTGCCCAGAAATAATCAAAGGAGTTCGTGCTTCATCCACTAATACCGAGTCAACTTCGTCAATAATACAAAAATTAAACGGACGTTGCACTACATCATCCATAGTAGTTGCCATATTATCACGCAAGTAGTCAAATCCCACTTCACTGTTAGTAGCATAAGTAACATCACAAGCATAATTTCTTTTCCGTTCGTCTGGGTTCATACCCTGTTGAATTAACCCTACACTTAAACCGAGAAACCGATGCACTTGTCCCATCCATTCCGCGTCTCTTCTGGCCAGGTAGTCATTAACAGTAATTACATGAACACCTTTACCTGTTAGAGCATTTAAGTATGCTGGTAAAGTAGAAACTAGAGTTTTACCTTCTCCAGTTTTCATCTCTGCGATTTGGCCTTGATGTAAAATAATGCCCCCCAATAATTGGACATCAAAGTGTCGCATACTTAGGACTCTCTTTCCTGCTTCTCGAACCACTGCAAAAGCTTCTGGTAGAATATCTTGTAATATTTCTTTTTCTTCATCCTTAGTTTTGGCTTTTTCTAGGATTTGTTTAAATTCTCCAGTTTTAGCCTTAAGTTCTATATCTGAAAGCTTTTGAATATCTTCTTCCAGAACATTAATATCTGTTACCCAAGGTTGAAATTTCTTGAGTTTACGTGCGTTAGGGTCTCCCAGAAGTTTTTTGAACATGGTTGTTATCTCAGTTAAATTCCTAATTATTAATATGCAAAATGGTTGTTTTGTATACCATTTTTTATATATTTTGTCAATATAATTCTGATCTGAATTTAGTCAGCTTAGAACTATTTGGTTCTGAAAAAATTGGTATAAATTATTTTATCAAAAATCAACAGGGCGAGGTGTTATAATCGAAAAGCTTACAGCTATCTTCATTTTGTTAGACCAGAGTAGGAAGGTGTGATAGAATGCCCAAGGTTTTAGTTGTGGCAATGCCGTTTATCAATTTGACGCCATATCGGACTAATTATGTACAACATAAAATAGTCAAATTCTTGTAGTGCCAGCATCTTGCCGACGATAGATATAGTTAATAACAACACTAAGGGCTTTTATTAATGGATAGTTGATAATTACCTTTCCCTAAAAACAAAAAGATTGACAAGTTTACCTATATAGAAACTATTGGGTATCTATAAAATTAGGTGCAGAAATGGTAAATATGCGGCTATTTTTCTACCTTTTTTCCCTCCAGGGAGGGGTTAGGGGTGGGTTAACTCTTTTACCAAAATACCAAATGGGTTCTATGAAAGTGTAATTTAGAACAAAAACAATTTCGGAATTCTCAGGAAATAGCAGAATATAAATTATCCCAATTTTTTACTTTATCATTAACCGAATTTTCATAACTAATAGGATAGTTTTTGA
>NZ_JAYKGW010000241.1:0-23707 GCF_035285525.1 Okeania sp.
ATTTACAGGTACAGGTGTCGGAACTACTGGTTGACTTACCCCTTGATTTACAGGTACAGGTGTCGGAACTACTGGTTGACTTACCCCTTGATTTACAGGTACAGGTGTCGGAGCTACTGGTTGACTTACCACTACTGGTGCTGTCGGAGCTACTGGTTGACTTACAGGTACAGGTGTCGGAGCTACTGGTTGACTTACCTCTTGACTTACAGGTACAGGTGTTGGTGTATCAGTAAAAGTAGAACTATTTACAGGCTGAGTTTCAGTAGTTACTCCTTCAGTGGTATTTGTCGTCGTTTGATTCACAACAGTATTTAATGGAGTTACCAATGTACCACCATCAATATTAGTAGGTGAATTGACTGGAGAATTAATAGAACTCTCTTGCTGATTATTTTCCAGATTTGTTGTACTTATCTGTTGCTCTGGAAGTTTAGTCTCTGGAGTCGTCTGAGTAACATTTGTAATTACTGGAATATTCTTTTCAGAATTGACTGAAGTAAAACTTGGATTGTTAATATCTGTATTCATCGAGAAACTAGATTGATTGTTGGTTACAAACTTACGGATGGCTTCAATACCGACACGATTACAGAAATCACCGAAACTCTCATCTGGTTGCCGTTGTTGCTTGAAATAAATAAAGATTCGCTCCAACTCAGCTTCCAAATTATTGATATGCAGTTTGTCAATATAAGGTTTTGCTAGTCGTGTTTGATTAGGCGAACCCCCTAACCAAATCTGATAAGCATCAGGAGCACTACCAACAAATCCTAATTCCGCCATATAGGGTCTAGCACAGCCATTTGGACATCCTGTCATTCTAATTACAAAATGCTCCTGTCCTAGTCCCACCTTGTCCAACAATAACCTAATTTGTCCCAGTATGCCAGGTAAGGCCCTCTCTGATTCTGTAATAGCAAGTCCACAAGTAGGTAAAGCAGGACAGGCCATACTATACCGGACTAAGGGATCAATCTCTTTTTCTATTCTGATACCATGCTGAGAGAATATTTTTTCTATTGCTTGTTGCTGCTGTGGTTTAATTTCGTAGAGAATGATATTATGGTTAGCTGTTAAAAGCATAGGTAGCTTAAACAAACCAACTAATTTTCGTATAGCTGTCTTTAACTGAGATGTATCGTCATCTTTTACCCGACCATTTTCTACTGAAATTCCTAAAAATAGGTTTCCATCTCCCTGTTCATGCCATCCTAGAAAGTCAAAATATTTCCATTCTGGCAAAGGTCTGAAGGGAGCAATAGACTTGCCAAAATATTCTACTACCTTAGCCTTAAATTTTTCTACTCCCCAGTCATGGATTAAATATTTCATTCTAGCATGACGACGTTGAGAGCGATCGCCATAATCTCTTTGAGTAGCTACTATAGCTTTAACGAAATTAAATATATCTTCTTTGGGGATATATCCAATTTCTTGAGCTAGACAAGGGAAAGTTTCTTCTTTTCTATGAGTACGACCTAAGCCACCACCTGCTAAAACATTAAATCCTTCTAATTCTCCGGCTTGATTAGTAATTACAACTAGACTAACATCCTGAGTATATAGGTCTATGGAATTATCCCCTGGAACTGTTACTGCACACTTAAATTTTCTGGGCATATAGTGAGTACCATAAATAGGCTCTTCACTATTGGGAAATATTGTACCATTAATATTAAGTTGTCTAGCCGCTTTTACCTCTGGAGCTTCTTCTGCACTAATTACTTTTTCTCCATCCAGCCAAATTTCATAATATGCTCCTGTTTGAGGTGTTAATAAATCTGCTATTTTATTAGCATAATCTCTAGCATATTCATATTCAGGACGATTTTTATAAGGAGCTGGGGGAGACATAACATTTCTGTTTAAATCTCCACAAGCACCTAATGTCGAACCCATACTTTTAATAATGGATGATATGACATATTTCAGATTTTTCTTTAATACTCCATGCAACTGAAAACCTTGTCTAGTTGTTACCCGAAGCGTACCATTACCATACTCATTAGATAATTGATTTAAGGTGAGAAAAAGTTGTGGCGGAATAAACCCACCTGGGTTCCGGGTGCGAAGCATCATTTGATAATCTTTCTCTTGCCCTTTAATTCTATTATCTCTATTATCTTGTTGATAAGAACCGTGAAATTTTAGTATTTGAATAGCTTCTTCCGTGAAGTGAGTTGTTTCTTCCAGCAGTTGGGTTGCCAGGGGTTCCCGTAAGAAATTACTATTTTCTTTTATTCCTTCTACTTTAGAAGTTTTCTGAGCTATATTTGTGGTTGAAATTTGAGATGGGATTGTCATTTCAGTTATCAGTTATCAGTTATCAGTCATCAGTTCCTCCTGGAATAAAGAGGCTTGAAATACTGAAGTTTGTTTCTTCTTGTTAGATTGGATATAGCGAGGTATCCTCGCCATCCCTCGACCGCTTTTCATCTTCATTTAAAAAAGAAGATTGAGACCTTATTTTTGGTCATTGGTGAAAGTAAGAATTGCTAATATTTTATTTCTATTTGTTAGTATAGTTACTGTCTGAATATTCCTTTTAAGTCACCAACAATTAGAAACTTAATTTTAGCTTTTTTTTATTTATAGATAATTTGCTTTATTTTGATAATCTCTTGACTTTAGCATTTTTAATAATTTACCATTACTCTACCAATAATTCAACAGTTTTTTATTATACTCTCATATATATGTACTTTGTCAACAACATCTACTGTAAGCTCTCAGCTCAAGCGCAATAAAAATGAATGAAGTCAGCTTTTTTTTACTTCTACCAAATTTTCAACCATCAATCTGAGTTATTAAACCATATAATTAATCTATGGTAGAAAATTATAGATATATTTCAAAAGCTAAGAGAGCTTTTTCGCTGACTACTGAATACTTATAGTCATTTTAGTTTATACTGATGCAATAATTTCTTACTGTCAAAGGATTTTAACTAAAAAAATGTTTCATTCTTACTTAAAATGACTATACCATCTATTATTTTGTAGCTTTACTTGATTTTTCAATATAAAAATTAGATAAAACAATTAATTCTACTTAATTTTATAATGTCAATGATTAATCATAGTAGTTAAGCATTCAGCTATTAGCTGTCAACTCTTCCTACAGAATGCACTCCCATTCAGCAATCAAAATCTCAAGCTTAAAGAGATTACTTAAACGAAGATAGACCTAAAAACTCGCTAATGAAAAGTCTTTTATCACAAACTAAAAGCAATAGCTAATAGCTGACTGCTGAATGGGAGTGCATTCCGCAGAAAATGCTTACCATATTAGTTAAAAATTTTCAATAGAAAAATGCCTAATTCACTAATGTACGAAGCAGAAAACTATGTAGTATTAGAGTCAAATCAACCAGAGCAATTTATGACAAGTATAGAACTACTAGAAAAATTGCGACTTATTTTAGCTCAACAACAAGATAGTTTGCCTAGAGATTTACAAAAATTATCTTCCCTAGATGCTCAAGCTCAAAAACTAAGAGATACTTATTGTCAGTATCAAGTGAGCAATGGTAAATTTATCCAATGGTATGTGGTGCGTCTGGAAAAGTAGGTTGAAAACTACTCAATTTTTTCTAGTCATAGAAAATTTTACAGTAGATTTCCGGCATTAAGATGCACAGGGTAAGTGGTAAAAATCTTATAGTGCGGGAATTTTGCCCGTATGGGGGTGTACTTCACGGGCAACAGAAAGCTCTGTAATTTATGGAGTTTTCAATCTCAGACAATTTAGATGATATAATTATGTTTTTTGTTCTTCTTCAGTCGTTATCAGAGCCACATCAATCTTTCCCTCTGTCGGTTGGCTTACTTCTGCCTGCAAATTTGGCCCGAAAAATTTTGATAATTTGTCTTCTTTTGCCTGCCAAGTTTCTAGAGGAATTAATGAAGAATCAAATTCTAGCACTAGAGTATAATAACCATTAATAACTATTTCTCTTATTCCTTGGAGTATTGGTCTTTCCTCATTTGTGGGACTTAAACCTAAGCGCTCCAGAGATTCTTCTAAATGAACTTTTTGGCCATACCTATAACGAGTCACATCTTGACGTAGTTGATTTTGGATAGGAGTAGCTTGTTTGTCTCTAAGAGCTAGAACTTCTTTAGTGGTTGGTTGAGTAAAAGGTGTTGGTTCAAGTTCAGCAGCTTTCAGAGCAAGTCCTCCAAGAAGCAGGGGTATTCCATAAAAAAATCCAGCTAGGTTAAGTGTGGCATTATTAGTAAAGTAAGCTGCTGTTCCAATTGCAGAAATAACTCCACCTAAAACCAATCCTACTGTCGCTAATGAAATTTGACCTAGCATATCATTCTTATTAAGTAAATATAATTTCAAAGTTTTAACACTGAACTACTTTTTGTATAAGCTATGAGGTAATTACAAGTTGGTAATTTTCACAGATACTTTACTCTTACCATAATTTTGGGTCAACTTTTTCTTTTTCCTCTAATTTTTTCTTGGCAAGTTATTCAGTTGTAAGATTTTGGTCAATGAATATTTTGAACCTCTGAAAATTAGATGTGTTTACTTACAGTAAATGAGTTAGACTAAATTAATGTATGGAAGTAGTAACAAGTAACAGATTATTTATCTGAATCCCACTATCTCTTGTCCCCTTGTCAAAATTGATTAAATAAAGTAAAAAACGCACAAAAATCTAAAATTAAGATACAATTACCGAAAAATTCGGTTTAAAGCCTGGCTCTAAAAGGGCGACTTTCTGTGCTACAATAATATTGGTTTTAACAGCCACCTTGTCTCATAAATACAGCAGAAAAAAGGAAGTTCTAAATCACAAAGACCTAATTTTTTCAGGATTAGTTTTGACACCAATATCCTTCACTCGTAAGAGTGAAGCTATAACTATCTTAAGTTTGCTCAATGTTGAGTAGGTTGAGGAAAGTTAAATGTTTCACTAGGTAAGTAAGTAAGTAAGTAAGTAATCATATCACGAATTTACAATGGACTCACAAATAATCAAAGTCAGATTAGCTACTATTGAAAATAAGCGAGAATCTTTAGTAAAACTTCTCGAAAAGCCAGATTTAGGTACACTCAGAATTGATGTTAATCAAGCATTAGAAGAAATTGATGATTTGATTGATGAATTAAAGCGGACTTTTCCAGATTCTTAATTAATGCATAATTGATAATAAAAACTATCTCTAAAGAGAACAGGAAATAGGGAACAGTAAACAATAAAAAATAGAACTAAATTAAATATTAAACTTTTAAAAGGCAGGATTTCTAGGTACTCAAAACAGGATTTTTTACTAGACAAAACCTAAATCTAGATTTACATTTCGTTGAAAAATGCTATATCAAAGAAAGCATTCAGCCGTCAACTATCAGCTAACAGCAACGAGTTATTGATTCATTATTCTCGAAGGAGAAATTATTTTAACTCCGGAAAGTTAAAGAATATCGTAACTCAGGAAAAGCTGAATCTATAATAGCTAAATGTTTACAGCTTTTTTTAGTTCTGAAAAAGTACAAGTTTTTAAGCGGCTTAGGTAAAGTTCCCGAAAAATCAAAAAGTTAGTCTAAAATTCTAACTAATCATAGCATAAAAATTAAGTTACAATTATTCTATAACTTCTATATTCCCCTCCCAGGAGGAGTTAGGGGTGGGTTGACTCCCTACTCCCTCCCTCAACCCAAAGACTTTCCAAAAGCGGGTCGTCAGCGGAGCTTCCCGAAGGGTGAGATAGATAGGTTCCCTAGCCATTTCTAATCGACCAAGAAAAATCAACTTTTTCCTTTTATTCAATCCTCTTCCTTTTAGGGCTATGCTTTATAAACATCTTTCTTAACATAAAACTTGACAAACTTGACAAGTTATGTATCAGTCTTAGTTCTGCTTTTTCGAGAGAAAAATGTTTTTTAATACATTTTTTGGCGATCGCTTAAGTATTTTTATTTAGCTACTATGATTGTTTCTCCTTTCTCCCCTGGGAGGGTTTAGGGGTCTATCCCACAAGGGTTTCAGGAATTCCTTCCTGATCGGGGATAGTTTTTAGGGAGAAGTAATTATTAATTATCCATTATTGAATACTATTCCCTACTTCCCATTTCTATAAAGATTTCAATATTTATTTTTCAGAAATAGCTTTTCCCACAGGAGAGTTTTAACACAAAATTTATCAGCAAATATAGCAGCAGGCAAAAGGCAGAAAGAAAAATTTTGCTTCCTCTAGGTTTTAGGCTTTTGATTTGTCCTAACTTTTTTTCTTAGCGTAAATTCTACATCTACTGAAATTAGCAATGACAAAAATATACAAATAAAAAAATGGATGATATTGAAAAGGATTTACAAAGATGGAAGAAAGAGCAAGAACTCATCCTTAACCAAATAGATAATGGCATTGCTCTCTTCAATAATTCTCATCACCTAATTCTATTTAATCACAAACTGTCTGAAATTTGGGGATTATTACCAGAGTGGCTAAAAACAAAACCTCATAGCAATGACATCTTTGCCGAAATAGTTGCTCAAGGTTATTGGTCAACCCAACAACGTCAACAACTACAAAACTGTCTCCTCAAAATCAAAACCGAAAATCAAATACTATACATAGAACAATCTAATAAAATTTCCCTGAAAGTAGACTGCACCATTACATCAGACAGAAGTTATCTATTAACCTTTCGAGATATAAGTATATATCAACAGTCTCAAACTAGCCTCAATGCAGAAGTAAAAAGATTAACATTTCTCCTTGGCCTCAACGAACGACTCCAATACTCAGATAGCTTAAGAGAAATAGCCCAATTTGCCCTTAATTATCTCGTAGAAGTAATGAATGCTGCCTTTGGCGATGTCAAAGTTATCAATGGGAAAGGAAAAAAACGTCAAGCAGGACCAATCTCTAATCAAATTACTTCTCAATTTATTGCTACCTATGGCAAACCAGCAGTAGCTGAAATGGAAAAATTGTTGCAAAAAGGTATTCCTTATGGTAGAGGACTTTTGTGGGAAGTCGTCGAGAGCAGCAAACCTATATATGTTGAAAATTATGCTCATCAACCCAATTCAATACCAGGATTTCGTCATCCAGGAATTGGTCAACTAGGAATTTTTCCAATCCCAGCCACAGATGGGACAATTATTGGTGTTTTGACTTTAGAATCTCGTAACCTGCGAAAACTACAAGAAGCCCCCCAAAAAGATATGTTATTTGCAGCTTGTCGTACTTTAGGAGTAGCAATAGAAAGAGCCCAGTCTCAAGAACGTCTACGTCAAATTAATGAAGAATTAGAACGTTCTTCTCAATTAAAATCAGAATTTTTGGCTTCTATGTCCCATGAATTGAGAACCCCGCTTAATAGTATTTTAGGGTTTTCTGATTTATTACAACGACAAGCATCCGAACCATTAAGCGATCGCCAGCTTAATCAAGTTAGACTAATTCAAAAAAGTGGTCAACATTTATTAGGGTTAATTAACGATATTCTCGATTTATCTAAGATAGAGTCAGGGAAAACAGAGCTAAGTTTAGAGTTAATTAATATTCACGAAGTTTGTACAGATTGTTTAAGAATGATTCAGCCACGAGCTGATAAAAAAAGATTGGCTTTATCTTTAGAATTAGATTATCGCATATCTGAAGCTTATCTTGATCGGCGTCGGGTGAGACAAATAATTATTAATTTACTTTCTAATGCTATTAAGTTTACACCAGAAGGAGGAAAGGTTAAACTTAGCGGAAGTTTAGCTTATGGTAGTCAAATTCAAGGTGATTATCGACCTGATTGTTCTCCAATTAATTCTAGTACACCTTATTTATGTTTAGAGGTAAAAGATTCTGGTATTGGTATTCCCCAAGATAGATGGGAAATGTTATTTAGACCTTTTCAACAAGTTGATTCTTCTTTATCTAGAAAACATGAAGGTACAGGTTTAGGTTTAGCTTTGACAAAAAGATTAGCAGAATTACATGGTGGAACTATTTCTTTAGATTCTCAAGTTAATAAAGGTAGCACTTTCCGGGTGTGGTTGCCATTAACAGAAATGCGCCAGGAGTTAACAGTTAGTTCTGTTCCGAAAAATGACGATCAAGTATCTTCAGAGAGTGATACTGAGAAAAGATTAGAAACTGAAAAGTCTGTTAGGATTTTAATAGTTGAAGATCAGCCTTATAACCAACTTTTAATTTCTCAAGTATTGGAGTTAGAGGGATATGAAGTTGAGTTAATTAGTGATGGTAAAACTATGTTGAATATGATTAATTCTCCTCTGGTTATTTCTCCAAATTTACCAAATTTAATTTTGATGGATATTCAGTTACCGGAGGTTGATGGGTTAGAATTAATTAAGAAAATTAAGAATAATTCTATATGGCAATATGTACCAGTTATTGCTGTAACTGCTATGGCAATGGTGGGCGATCAAGAAAAATGTTTAAATGCTGGTGCATTGGCTTATCTTAGTAAACCTTTAAATATTGAAGAGATGGTTTCCACTGTAAAATCTTTGTTGAGTAATTAGTTAAAGAAAGGAGGAAGTAAGAAGTAAGAAGTAAGAAGTAGGAGGGAATAAATTATTTATAGTTGTTCAACTTAAGAATGAGACAAGTACTTCTTGATATAAAAATCCTGTCTTTTCTTTTTTCAGAAATAGAGAAATTAGTAATAAGCAATAGATAAAATTTTCAGCATAGATTTCTACTTTTTCATTCCTGTCAATATAACCAAAGATTGCTATCTGAAAATATTTCATCTAAACAAGTACTTTATTCTTCAATTAAATCACTATAAAAATCCTATTTGATTAGCATCAAAAATCCAGCCCTTTCTTTTTTTCAGAAATAGGTAAGTTAGTAATAAGCAATAGATAAAATTTTCCCAATAGATTTCTAGTTTTTGATTCGTGACAATATAACCACAGATTGCTATATATCTGTCAATGCTGCTATATTTAATTAGTAGTAAGCCATAATTAATTTCCAGACGTTTAAAACCTTTTCTTTCCTTTTAAATTGATAATTAGAGATAGTTTTTACTATCCATTATTAATTACAGCTTGCGTATGGAAATATAAAAACATTAACAGATAAAGGTTTTAACCTTTTTTAGTCCTAAAAAAGTACCTAGTTTTTGGTTATTGCCATCTCCTACAGGGCAGGGTTTTGGCAGTAACAATCAGAAAATTTGGCCGTAGCACATACTCTAAACTGTTCCCAGTTAAATGTTCCCTATTCCCTTACTTCACTAGCAGACTTTTTCAGCAAACCCTAATTATTAATTATCCATTATTAATTATCCATTATTAATTATCCATTAAATAATATGTCTAACAAACAGCCATGTATTCTAGTAGTTGATGATGAAGCAAATAATCTAACTTTATTAAAAGAACTATTAGAATCAGAAGGATACACCACTATATCAGCAAACAATGGTAAAAAAGCACTACAAATTGCTAATCAATCTCCACCTGATTTAATATTACTAGATATAATGATGCCCGAAATTGATGGATTTGAAGTTTGTAAATCCTTACGTCATAATCCACAATTAAACACAATTCCCATAATTTTTTTAACAGCCCTAAATGATGAAAAATCTCAATTAAAAGGCTTAGAATTAATGGGAGATGATTATATTACCAAGCCATTTAACACTCCTTTGCTTTTAGCCAAAATTGCTAGTCTTTTACGATTAAATAAAATACGTTCTCAAACTACAAAATATCAAAAAAACACTAAAAAACTAGATAAACAAAGTGATTTAGAACTATCAGCAGCATTAAAAATTAATCAAGTTTTATCAGAAAAATTTAGATTGTTTGTGCCACAGCAATTTTTATCCAGAATAGCACCCAAAGGTGTAGACTCAATTAAACTTGGGGATGCCACAGAAGAAGAACTAACAGTTCTATTTTGTGATATTCGAGGCTTTACAGCAATAGCTGAATCACAAAACGCAAGAGATACTTTGAAATGGTTAAATTCTTTTTTTAATGAAATGACTACCAGTATTTCTGCTAATCAAGGATTTATAGATAAATTTTTAGGTGATGCAATTATGGCAGTATTTGATAAATATGAATATCATAGTTTAAATGGGTTGAAAGCTGCTATAAGTATGCAGGAAAATTTACAAAATTTTAATCTTAATTATCATAAATATAATCTCAGAGAACCTGTAAAAATTGGTATTGGTGTTCATACAGGTATTGGTGTTATTGGTACTTTGGGTTCCGAAAAAAGAATGGATTCTACAGTTATTGGAGACGTTGTTAATACTGCATCTCGTTTAGAAAGTTTAACTAAGACTTATGGATGTTCAATTATTGTCAGCGAGCAAGTTATTTCGGAAATACAAAATAACTGTCAAGCAGGAAAACAGATAGAAGCTAAGAATAAAAATTGCAATAGTCATAATAATCAGCCTACTTACCCTGAAAAAATTTATTACAGGTGGATTGATACAGTTATTTTGCGGGGAAAACAAATAGCTATCAACATTTATGAGTTACTAGGCACTGAAAAGAATATTATTGAATCCGAAAAAATTGCAACTTTATCAATATTTAATAAAGCAGTTAAAGGATGGAAAGTTGGTAAATATGCAGCAGCTTTAGAATATTTTCAACAAGTAAAAAAGCTCAACTCTCTTGATAATATTGCTGGTTTATATATCGAACGTTGCCAAGAAAAACTTGTTTTGGTAGAAACTGGAAAAAATGATGTAAATTTAACTGATTCAAATTTTTAATCAGGGCTTGCCTATGGAAATCTTTCTCCCATTGACAAATGAAGCAGGCTGTTTCAGGTCAGGTTCAAAAATGTTCAATTTTTGAACTATGATATAAGAATCACTCTTACTCTCTTTCCAGCCAACTCTTCTGTAACTTTCCTAGCTCTTAACTATTCCCTACCTCCACTTTTTTAGTTTTCATGTTTGAAAATTAAAAATTAGATAAAGTTATAGTTTTCTAATTTTGGTTTTAATATTTTAAATTTTACTATTTTTGTCTGGCTGTTAAATCGGAAAATTTTTTTGACTTGGTTAACGAAGTTTCAAGATTTTTAGCGCTTTTTTTCAGTTTTGTGATATCCTATACTTATGATATTGTTGGTATATTTTATGTCTTGACTGATTTTTATGGCTATTAATTCTTATTCTGCTGTTGTTTTGGTTGATTTTTGTCTGAATCTGCTTTGCTCAAAATGACTTTTTTTCTTTGCCCGTTTTTGGCTATTTTGACAAAATCAAAATTTTGTGATATGGAAGCAGAGTTTTTAGTCTTTTGACATTTTATTTTTGTTGAATAATTAGTCTAGTGTATGGGCGAAAGAAGTCCAACGATATAATGATACCACGGTTGGTTTGAGGATGCAACCCTAATTCTCAGATTTTTTTGGGTGCTTCACAGAATGAAAAATTTGAGTAGTTAAGAAAGGTTTGACGAAAGAGGCGATCGCTACTTTACCTCCTGGGGTGCTTCACAGAATGAAAAATTTGAGTAGTTAAAAGAAGTTGGCTCCAAGAGAAAATTCCTGCCTCCTTTCTTAGGGTGCTTCACAGAATGAAAAATTTGAGTAGTTAAAAGAAGTTGGCTCCAAGAGAAAATTCCTGCCTCCTTTCTTAGGGTGCTTCACAGAATGAAAAATTTGAGTAGTTAAAAAAGGTTTGAGGAAAGAGGCGATCGCTACTTTCCTTCTGGGGTGCTTCACAGAATGAAAAATTTGAGTAGTTAAAAAAGGTTTTATGAAAGAGAAAATTCCTACCTCCTTTCTTAGGGTGCTTCAGAGAATGAAAAATTTGAGTAGTTAAAAGAAGTTGGCTCCAAGAGAAAATCCCTACTTTACCTTCTGGGGTGCTTCACAGAATGAAAAATTTGAGTAGTTAAAAGAAGTTGTCTCCAAGAGAAAATCCCTACTTTCCTTCTGGAGTGCTTCACAGAATGAAAAATTCTAAGTAGTTTAAGAAAGGTTTGATGAAAAAGCTGATAACTGTTCATTGAAAAGAGGACTTGATTAATACCAAGTCCCATAAAAACCAAAATAAAAAACCAACCTTAACCGAAACGACCACTTACATACTGTTGAGTAGCTTCCTCCTTCGGATTTTGGAAAATATTGTGAGTTTCATCAAATTCCACCAAATAACCAAAACGCTGACCACCCTCCTCAGCTTTTGCATTAAAAAAGGCCGTTACATCGGCCACCCTAGTTGCTTGCTGCATATTGTGAGTCACAATAATAATAGTGTAATTTTCCTTCAGCTCATTAATCAACTCCTCCACCTTAATAGTAGAAATAGGGTCAAGAGAAGCACAAGGCTCATCCATCAAAACCACATCCGGACTAACAGCAACTGCACGAGCAATACACAAACGTTGTTGCTGACCTCCAGAAAGAGCAAAACCACTTTGCCCCAACTTATCCTTAACCTCATCCCATAAAACAGCTTGTCGTAGCGATCGCTCAACTATCTCATCCATCTCCTCCTTAGTTTTAGCCAAACCATTAATTCTAACTCCATAAGCAATATTATCATAAATTGACTTAGGAAAAGGATTAGGCTTTTGAAACACCATTCCGATGCGACGGCGAATTTCTACAGGGTCAATATTTGGATCATAAATATTGTGATTATGATAAAGAATACGACCTTTTAAACGGAAAATACTAATCAAATCATTGAGACGATTAAAGCAACGTAATAATGTACTTTTACCACAACCAGAAGGTCCGATAAAAGCAGTTACTCTATTTTTAGGAATTTCTAATGAAACACCTCTTACCGCTTCAAAACCTCCGTAAAAAATACTGACATCTTCTGCTGAAAGAGCAGAAGCAAAATTTACTTTAGAAAGATTTATTTGAGACTCCATTAGACATAACCTCCTAAATTTTGTAGTCTAAAAATTATTTTATTTATAGCTTTTATAGCTTTAAGCGGTCAGCCATCAGCCATCAGCAAATCAACGAATAATTCCTTCTTAGTTTAGAGAAAATTACATTGGTAGTAACTTTTAATTCTTCCTCAATTTGAGAATTACTTTTACCAATTAACTAATAATTATTCTCCAGAACTTTAAAACCTCTATTTTTAAATAAATAATTGATAATTATAGATAGTTTTCATTATCCATTATCAATTAAATTAAGTAAAGTTTTAACCAGAAGTAATTATTCATCATCAATTAATCAAAATTGCTTTTGACTGGTTGCCCAACGAGAAAGAATACTGGTAATTAAAACCAATAAAACTAACACCAAAGAACCTGCCCAAGCAAACTCTTGTAAAACCAAATCAAAACTACGGGCAAACTCATATACTAGATATGCCAAAGATGGTACAGTCGGCGCCAAAGGTCCACGAGGCCAATTATTAGAATAAACCACAGTAAAAAGTAGTGGAGCTGTTTCTCCAGCAGCACGAGCGATCGCTAGAGTTATACCTGTAATAATACCTGGTAAAGCAGCAGGCAAAACTATTTGTAAAACAGTTTGATAATTAGAAGCACCAACTCCTACAGATGCCCATCTAATATCTTTAGGAACTATTTGTAAAGCCTCATCAGTAGTTCTAATAATAGTAGGTAACATCAAAATTGATAAAGCAACTCCTCCAGCAAATGCAGAAAATTTCCCCATAGTTAAAACCAATAAACTATAGGCAAATACCCCAGCAATAATTGATGGTACACCACTCAAAACATTAGTCGCAAATCGAATTGGGCGGGAAGTTTTTTCGTCACTAAATTCTGACAAATAAACTGCTGCTAAGATACCAAAAGGTACTGCAATTAAACTAGCAATTACTACTACCATAATTGTACCTAAAATAGCATTAGCAATACCCCCTGATGTTTGACCTGCTGCGGGAGGTAATTGAGTAAATAAATCTAAATTTAGACGACTTACTCCTTTAATAAAAACATAAATTAATACAGCAAAGAGAGGGATAAGAGTGATAACTATGCAACTAGCTGATAAAGCAGTCATCACTTTATTAAAAATTTCCCTGGAGCTAGTAGGGTTTCTTTTTAGATTAATAGAAGATTGTGGGTTATCGGTAGTATTTTTCATTTCAGTTATCAGTTACATTTCAGTTATCAATTATCAGTTATCAGTTATAATATTCTACCTTTGTATGTAATCAGATTTAATTCTGGTTCAATCAAACTTTATTTTTAAAGTTTCAAGTTTAAATAAAGCTTTTCCTTCAACATAAAGTCATAGCTAATAGTTGACAAATGACCGCTCAATATTTACACCTGAATTAATTTGCATCCTCATTTTCTAGTTTTTCTAATAATTTGAAATCCTATAAATTAGCTATTTATCCCAATTAATACTTAGCTTTAATTTGATTCACAATCCAATTAGCAAGTATATTTACAAGTAAAGTTAAAACAAACAGAACTATCCCTGTATACATCAAAGCAGAAAGTTGTAAACCAGAAGCCTCAGCAAATTGATTTGCCATCAAAGAAGCGATAGTATTAGCAGGAGCAAAAAGAGTAAACTTAATCGAATTAGCATTACCAATTAACATAGTTACAGCCATAGTTTCTCCCATAGCTCTTCCTAAACCTAACATTACACCACCAACAATTCCCGAAAAAGCAGCAGGAATTAAAACCCTAATAATAGTACCCCAACGAGTAGCCCCTAAACCCAAAGAAGCTTGTCGTAAATCAGGCGGTAAACTAGCAAGAGAATCACGAGAAATTGCCGTAATAATTGGTAGAATCATTATTGATAAAATAACAACAGCAGGAAACATTCCCGGACCTCCTGCACGGACACCTTCTGGAATAGAAAATAGTGGAATCCACCCCAAAAATTGACCAAGAAAAGCTTCCACTGGTTCAAGAAAAGGAAGTAAAACATAAATACCCCATAAACCATAAACTACACTAGGAATAGCTGCTAATAATTCCACCATAAAAGTCAATGGAACAACTATTTTTTTAGGGAGAAAATCCTCACTTAGAAATATTGCTGTACCAACACCTAGAGGAACCGCAATAAATAGGGCGAAAATAGAACTAACCAAGGTTCCCACAATCATTGGCCATGCACCATAATCACCCTGCCCATCATTAGCAACAGGGTTCCAAACACTTTTGAAAAGAAAACTCAGACCAAATTCATTAATAGATGGTATTGCACGAGAAGCTACAGTTAAAGCCATTAATATCAAAAGAACTGCTATACCCCAAGCAAATATTTTAGTCAGGATAATAAAACCATTATCAAACTTTTTTTCTCCATCACTCCGAGAGCGATTATCTTTTTGAATTTGAGATTGTGCAACCATATATTTTTTGATTCTACCTAACGTAAATTGTTCATAAATATTCAGATTTTAGCTATTAGCTATTTCTGCTGAATTTTCACAAATTTTCTACCTTTTCTAGCCTTGATTAATTTACTTATAAATTTTTTTTAAAGATACTTTTGAAATGACAGCAGATTCCACTTTTATGAAGTACACCTAAGCAAGATTTCCGGTTCGCTAATATGCGAATATTTAATAATTAAATCCGTGCTTCTTATAATTAGAATTTGCTATATATTCTTTTCCCAAAATGACAAAAGTTTAATTCAAAATACTAAATTATGAATTAAACTTTTTTTGATTTTATTTGAGAGTCATGGTGTAATCTGGACTAATTTTATCAGCAGCTTCTAGAACTTTTTGACGTACATTTTCAGGTAGAGGAATATAACCTAATTCAGAACTAACTTGTTGACCTTCATTTAAACCATATTCAATCATTTTTTCTATACCTGTAGCTTTATCTGCATCATCATAACTACCATAAACAAGCATCCAAGTATAAGTTACAATAGGATAAGAATCTTCCCCCTCTGGATCGGTAATAAAAGCTCGTAAATTCTCAGGTAATGTAACTGCGGCTAAAGTTGCTGCCGCTGATTCAGGAGCAGGCTCTATATACTTACCAGCTTGATTTTCTAGAGAAGCCATACTGAGGCCAGCACTCTTAGCATAACCATACTCAACATACCCTATAGTTCCTTCTGTTTGTTTAATTTGAGCAGTTACACCATCATTCTTAGCACCACCAATACCTGTTAGCCATTGAACAGTTTTACCTTCTCCTACTTTTTCTTTCCACTCTGGACTAATAGCACTTAAATGCTGGGTGAAAACTCCAGTTGTACCACTACCATCAGAACGATATACAACTGTAATAGCTTGATCTGGCAAAGTCAAATCCGGATTGATTTCAGCTATTTTGGGGTCATTCCAGTTAGTAATCTTACCCAAAAGGATATCTACATAAACTTTTCTGGAAAGTTTGAGACCAGAAATATCAGGCAAGTTGTAAGCTAAAACCACACTACCCGCAGTCATCGGTAGTAAGATAACCCCTCTCCCTACTTTGGCAATTTCATCATCTTTCATTGCCACATCAGAAGCACCAAAATCTACTAACTCTTGAGTAAATCTTTCCACACCAGCTCCACTACCAACTGACTGATAATCTACTTGTATATTAAGGTCAGTATTACCTAACTCTTGAAACCAACGTTGATAGATAGGTGATGGAAAAGAAGCTCCAGCTCCAACTAAGCTTACTGAACCACCTCCATTATTACTACCACCACTACAGGAAGCCAAACCAAATGTTATAACTACTGCCGATACCTTTGCTGTAATATTAGTTATTCCAGAAAGACTTATACCAAATTCCATAGTTGCTTAGGTTTCTATATTTTTCTAGACACTAAAAAGAATAAACGAAAGCTTCACATTTTGCGGTTAAAGGAAGGTTAAAGAAAGGTTAAAGGAAGGTTAAAGGAAGGTTGATGATAGTGAATTATTAGCATAAATATAGGGGATATTAATTAAATTTTCTCAGAAAAATCTTATATTTAAAGTCGAATCAAAATATCAGAGAAAGTAGTTAAAAGTATCACCTTATTAGTCACAAATAAAGACCCTTTTTCCAATTCCTATCTAATACAAACTCCACTTATGAAAAGGTAGTTTTTCCAAATTATTCTCACCCTTCCGCCTTACATTATCAAATAATAAAGCTTTTCTATAAACTACAAAAACCAAAAAATCAACCCTTCTTTGTATACAAGAATAAGAAGGGTTTAATCATTTTTTTACTAAAAATTACTTAAGTTTAATTTGATAGCCAGAGCTAATTTTATCAGCAGCAGCAGCAACTGTTTGACGAACATTGTTAGGTAGTGGAATATAACCTAATTCAGCACTTACCTTTTGCCCTTCATTTAAGCCATATTCAACCATTTTTTCTATAGCTACACCTTTAGATCCATCATACTTGCTATACATTAGCATCCAAGTATAAGTAGCAATAGGATAAGAATTAGCACCGTCAGGATCGCTAATAAACGCACGAAGATTTCCAGGTAATTTTACTGCTGCTAAAGTAGCCTTAACTGAATCTTGAGAAGCGCTAACATATTTACCAGCTTTATTTTGTAGAGCTGCTGTAGGGAGACCAGCGCTCTTAGCAAAACCAAACTCAATATATCCTATTCCTCCCTTTATTTGTTTGATTTGAGCAGCTACACCATCATTCTTCGCACCGCCAACACCTGTTGGCCATTGAACAGTCTTACCTTCTCCTACTTTACTCTTCCACTCTGGACTAATAGCACTCAAATGCTTAGTGAAAACTCCAGTGGTACCACTACCATCAGAACGATGAACTACCGTAATTGGTAGGTTAGGCAAATTTACCCCAGAATTAATAGCTTGAATTTTAGCATCATTCCAGTTTTTAATTTTACCCAAAAATATATCTACATAAACAGCTCTGGATAATTTTAGGTTAGATACACCTGGAACATTGTAAGCTAACACAACACTACCTGCTGTCATAGGAAGCATGATAACACCTCTCTTAACTTTGGCAATTTCATCATCTTTCATTGCCACATCAGAAGCACCGAAATCTACTAATTCTTGAGTAAAATCTCTAACACCAGCACCACTACCTTTGGATTGATAGTCTACACTAACATCTTTAAAATCTTTAAACCAACGCTGATACAGTGGAGCAGGAAAAGATGCACCCGATCCTAAAAGCTTAACTTTTTGTTGGGCTAGACTGTACTTTACTCCAGCAACTGTAGTAACTAAACCAATAGTTAATGCTACGAGGGAAGCTTTGGAGGTATTACGAATTACTCGACTAAGATTGATACCAAGTGTCATGTATTTACTCTCTGATATTGAATTTAACAAAAGTTAGAATCAATGATAGTTGAACATACAGAGGTAAAAATCAGGTAAAAAATAGGTAAAGGAAAGGTTAAAAAAATTCTAGGAAAGAGCAAGTAAGGAGTTATTTCAGTTATCAGTAGCTGAAAACCCATAATAAAAATCTTGATTTTTCCTTCTGCTTTCTGCCCTCTGCCTTCTGCTATATTTTCCTTTAAAGTTAATTATTATGAATATGTGGTGGAAAGATGGTAAAATTCAATTTCATCAAACAATATAGTAATTACAAGGTTAGTCGTGGTTCAAACACCCCTATCAACCCATACAGAAACTAATACCAAAGCTTTCCTATCTTTGCCAGAGACAAGAAGTCAGTTACAACAACAACTTCATAATTTAGCCAAGCAAATTATTTCTGGGTATCGTCTTAGTCGAGAAGAAGCTATGACACTGACTCAAATTACAGGAGAGGAAGATATTCTGCTACTTTGTGAAACTGCAGACCAAGTTCGTCAAGCTTGTTGTGGTAACATAGTAGATCTGTGTAGCATTGTTAATGTCAAATCTGGAGGCTGTTCAGAGAATTGTAGCTTTTGTTCCCAATCAGCTCATCATCCAGGAGAAGGTTCCCCTATTTATGGCCTTAAGTCTACTGAGGAAATTTTAGCTCAAGCAAAAGCAGCAGAAGCAGGTGGGGCGAAAAGATTTTGCTTAGTGTCTCAGGGTAGAGGGATTAAGTATAACAGTCCCAAGTCTACAGAATTTGAAGAAATTCTGGCTACGGTACGACAAATAATTGCTGAAACTAATATTAAGCCTTGTTGTGCTTTAGGAGAAGTAACTCCCGAACAAGCTAAAGCACTAGCAGAGGCAGGAGTGACTCGCTACAATCATAATTTGGAAGCCTCTGAGAATTTTTACCCAGAAATTGTCACAACTCATAGTTGGTATGACCGAGTAGAAACAGTGAACAATCTAAAAGCAGTAGGTATTCAGGCTTGTACTGGGGGTATTATTGGTATGGGAGAAACTTGGGAAGATAGAATAGATTTGGCCTTAGCTTTGCGAGAGTTAGAAGTTGAGTCTGTACCTTTGAATTTGTTAAATCCTCGTGAAGGTACGCCATTGGGTGATGTGCCCAAATTAGAGCCTTATGATGCTTTGAAAGCGATCGCTATTTTCCGTCTGATTTTACCACAGCAAATTATTCGTTATGCTGGAGGACGAGAAGCTGTGATGGGAGAATTACAAGCTTTAGGTTTGAAGGCTGGTATTAATGCTATGTTGATTGGTCATTATTTGACAACTCTTGGTCAACCCCCAGAAAAAGACCAAGCAATGCTAGAATCATTAGGACTGCAGGGTGGAGAAACTCCTGTTAAAACTAATAGAACTTACCCATAAACACTAATGGTGGTGCACTGTTTCAGCTAAAATAGTGTATTAGGGAGTAGGGGAGTCGAGGTAGGGACGTTGCATAACAAAAATGCGTTTTCCGTTCCGGAATCCTCCGCAAACATGTCGCGCAGCGATACGTCCCTACAGGAGAAAGATTTTTGTTGGGTTACTTCTGCGGAGAACCAAGCTACCATGCTGCGCAACCCTAACGGGAACAACCGAACCTACATCTATAAAATTATTATTTCTTCCCTGTTCCCTGTTCCCTGTTCCCTGTTCCCTGTTCCCTGTTCCCTGTTCCCTGTTCCCTGTTCCCTCTATAAAATTATTATTTCTTCCCTGTTCCCTGTTCCCTGTTCCGTGTTCCCTCTCTCAACTTAACTGAAATGGCAATTACAGTAGAATTACTTTGGGCAGTTGTAGGTTTACTATTAACAATTGCTGCAACATTTTTACCAGCCTCTTTTGCTAGTCCTACTTGGATATGGGAACAACAAGAAATTAAGATTTTTTCTTTAGGAGTAACTTACCAAGTTGGTGCAGTTTTATTAGTAGGTTGTTTAGGTGGAAAAAATGCTGCTGTTATTTCTCAAATAGCCTACATATTGTTAGGTCTAACATTATTACCTGTGTTTACTAACGGTGGTGGTATTGGTTATTTGAGAGAACCTAGTTTTGGTTATTTATTAGGTTTTATTCCTGGAGCTTGGGTGTGTGGAAATCTAGCTTTTACAGCATATCCTAAATTAGAATCATTAGCTTTTAGCTGTTTATGTGGTTTGTTAAGTATTCATGTAACTGGGTTAGTTTATTTAATTATTAGTAATATTTTAGGGTGGAAAAATACAGATTCATTACCTTTATTTGAAGCTATTTTTAGATATTCTATTTTTCCTTTTCCAGGACAACTAGGAATTATATGTGCTATTGCAGTTATGGCTTATTTTTTACGACGTTTATTGTTTTATTAACTAGCTATCAGCTTTTAGCATTCAGCATTTAGCAATGAGTTTTTATACAGAAAATTCCACATTAATCTAATACAACTAACAGTAAATTTAAGATAATTATTAATTGTTAAATTTGAAATTACGTTTAAAAAAAAATCCTTTATTCTGGATAGTTGCTATTATCAGCATTGTATTCGACCATCTAACAAAATTTTGGGTGGTACAAAATTTTCAACTCGGAGAAAGTCTACCTTTATGGTCTGGTGTATTTCACTTTACTTATGTGACTAATACTGGAGCAGCTTTTAGTCTTTTTAGTAATGGTGGAGTTTATTGGTTACGGTGGTTATCTTTAATAGTTAGTTTAGGTCTCATGGGTTTTGCTTGGTTCGGACCTAAATTTAATCCCTGGGAACAACTAGGTTATGGTTTAATTTTAGGAGGAGCATTAGGTAATGGTATTGATAGGTTTGTTTCTGGTTATGTTGTAGATTTTTTACATTTTCGCCTGATCAATTTTCCTATTTTTAATGTGGCAGATATTTCGATTAATATTGGGATTATTTGTTTACTAATTACTACGTTTTTTGCTGAAGAAGGAAGAAGTCAGAAGGAAGAAGCAAGAAGGAAGAAGTAAATAATTATTATGACTAAATTGTAACACAAGCATCCTGCTTGTGTTACCAAAATTAATTACTAAACAAAATTTTGTGCCTCACTAACTCAAAAATTGTTGTAGTTCTTTCCCCCTACTCCCTACTCCCTACTCCCTCTTTTATTACAATTATCACAATGACCGCAACCCATATTTTGAGCTTCTTGAGAAAAACCAAATGCTTCTAATAAAAATTGCCATCGACATTTTTTCGTAGAACAATATTTATTCATTTCCTCAACTCCTGAACTGTAATTTAAAGATGCTTTTTTACCACTACTAGACTTATTAATAATATAATTAAACGGGTCGCGCCATCTCAATTTTCCAGAAGAATGGAGAATAGATAAAGCGATCGCTGCATTAGGAAATTCATCTATTAAACTATTAATATTTCCCGTAGTTGGCAGTTGCTTAATTAATTTTTCTGCTGTCTGATACTGCGACCTTAATTTATCTGCTAAAAACTTTTGTCTTTGTTTATCCTCCGAATCTAACCAACCAGTTGGTTCACTAATTAAAGTTAAAGCTTCTGCCATTTTTCCATCTCTACCTCCCCTACCAACTTCTTGAATATATTCTGATAAAAGACATGGTGCTTGAAAATGTATTACCCAGCGCACATCTGGTTTATTTATTCCCATTCCAAAAGCAGAAGTACAGACTACAAAATTTATTTCTCCACCTATCCAAACTTTCTCAATATGTCGTCTTTCTTCCCCACTTAAACCAGCATGATAAGCTGTAGTTTGATAATTTTTGACTCGTAATATTTCCGCTAAATTTTCACTATCTTTTCTAGTTCTCACATAAACTAAACCAGCTTGTTTTTCTCTAGCTTTGATAAACTTAAATAATTGTTGACGGCGAATTCTAGGAGTACAAATATATTGAATTTTTAGATGTAAATTATTTCGGTAAGGACTAAGTAAAAATTGTGTTGGGTTTTGTAATTTTAGGGTATTTTTGATAATTTTTTGAGCTTCAGGATCCGCAGTAGCGGTGAATGCTGCAATCGCAATATTTGTACCTGGTGGTTTAGATTTTATTAATGCCGATCTAACTGCTCCTAAACGTCTATAAGCAGGGCGAAATGTTTCTCCCCATTGTACTAAACAGTGAGCTTCATCTAATATGAAACCATTGATTTTTGTCTGGGGTTGAGATAATAAATTCCAGATTTTTTCGTTGAATAATGTTTCTGGAGAAAGGTAGAGTAATCTGAGTTTATTTTGTTCTAATTTTTGGAATGTTTCTCGTTTTTTTTGGGAAGTAAGTTGACTGTGGAGTAAAGCAGCAGGTAGAGAGCGATCGCTTAATTCTTGTACTTGATTTTCCATTAAAGCAACTAGGGGAGAAATAACTAATGTTAAACCTGTTTGTAGAAGGGCGGGAAGTTGAAAACATATTGATTTTCCCCCTCCAGTTGGCATTATAATTAAAGCATCTTTTCCCGTTAATAAACAGTTAATTATTTCTCCTTGTGGAGGTCGAAAATCATCATATCCCCAGATTTTTTTGAATGTTTCTTTGACTATATTCCAAGATATTTGTTGTGAGTTATTCATTTCAGTTATGAAGTAAGCATTTAGCCATCAGCTAACAGCTTATCAGCTATTACTTTTTGTTTTATATATTTGTCAGAAAAAACTGTAGGGGTTTGGTCTCCAAATCCCTTTGCACTTGGGTTTGGAAACCAAACCCCTACCATAAAATCTTACAATCTATTTAACTAACAGAAACCCGGTTTCTTCAAGAAACCGGGTTTCTAAGTCCTCTATTCCCTACTCCCTGCTCCCTACTCCCTAAAATCAAATTTTTAATCACCTCAATAGCACTTTCTGGGATATTCACCACAAAAACAGTTTCCGGAGACAAACTAACAAAAAAAGCCTGACTTTCCAAATTACTATTCAACAAAATAATCCTTTTATTATTCCTGCCAAAGCAACCTCTGAAGCAGTACCCGCTTCCATCCCACAGGCGATCGCAACATCACTAGAAAGCACATTAACATCCCATCCGACTATTACCCATATCAGTAACAATAGGAATATCCACCGCCTCAGAAATACCATCCACATTATTGCCAGGCAAAATACCAATAGTTAAACCATTAACAGACTTTGCACCCCGACTCGCAGCATCCATCACACCCATATTCCGCCCACCTGTCAATAAAACCCAAGATTCTTGAGCTATTAGTTGACCTAATTTATAGGCATTTTTCAAGTCTACGGAAGTAGCGCCACTTCCCGGACCCATGACACCGATGATAATTTTTTCATTAGATATCTCCAGAAAAGAGAGAACACTTAACTGGGAACAGAGAACAGTTGTAGGTTGGGTTGAGGGACGAAACCCAACAAAACTTTGAACAGTTGTAGGTTGGGTTGAGGGACGAAACCCAACAAAACTTTGAACAGTTGTAGGTTGGGTTGAGGGACGAAACCCAACAAAACTTTGAACAGTTGTAGGTTGGGTTGAGGGACGA
>NZ_JAYKGW010000242.1:0-13038 GCF_035285525.1 Okeania sp.
AAGGTAGACAAGGGAGACAAGGTAGACAAGGTAGACAAGGTAGACAAGGTAGACAAGGTAGACAAGGGAGACAAGGTAGACAAGGTAGACAAGGTAGACAAGGTAGACAAGGTAGACAAGGGAGACAAGGTAGACAAGGGAGACAAGGTAGACAAGGTAGACAAGGTAGACAAGGTAAGTCGGAGAAATAATTTTTCCTTGATTTTTCTACTTTTAGTCTTCTTAAAATCCTAAATTTTTGGTAGTTTTAGCTAGAAAAGTTATACTTTTACGGTATTGAAAAAGGCTAATTTTTTTATCTGTCAATACTTTCATACTTTTTCAGCCAACCCTATATTATCAATTATTAATTATTAATTATCAACCTCGTTCATCAAACCTGCTATAAAAACCACCATACTTAACCCAATATTGTTTTAAATCGTGGTGAGGAGTGTGAAGACTTGCTTTAGCTTGATAAAGAACTACTTTTCTATGATTACCAATCCAAATTTTCTTAATAGGTTTAACACATATCAAACTCCCACCCAATGCTTGAACACATTCTGTAAATCTATCAATAGTAGAATACTCCACAGTTTCAAATAAGAAAAAACTTCCTGAGCAGATTATATGGCGACTTCTAATCCAACCTTGCAATTTCTTTTCTGCTATTGGTGGTAACATTTTCTTTTAGTTCTCCTTGCAGACTATTTCTTAATTTATGTTCGCTACCTTCAATTTTTTATTAATAACTCATCAGCAAAACTTGTTTGTTTTTCAAACTTCAAAGGCCCAGCTTCTGAACCCCACACTTGTTTATGTGTATTAACATCCATTCCTCTATCTAAACTCACCCATGTATTTTCCGTTAACTCTACTTCACTAACTAGATAAGTCTCACATCCTCTCTTATTAATTAAACATTTATTTCCCGGTTCAACACTCCCTAAAAATTTTTCTCCGTCTCGTTGAAAAACCATTGAACAATTGTAACGACGTTCTATATTGTCAGGAGTAATAGTATGTAAAATATCAAGTTCTCTGGCTGCACCAGCATATAAAATAGGGTCTTTCAGACCATAGTTTTCTATATAAATATGGTCTCCTTTGTCTATAAGTTGATGTACTCCTTGACGATATGGACTCCAAAGATCATAATCATAAACTTGCTCTGAATAAAAACCTATACCTGAAAAAAATTGATATGGTAAAGGTCGAAAAAAAACATGAATATGAGCGTAAAGAGTTGGGTTAGCTAAGGCCTGTTTTTTATTACTAAAGTCTCCTGCTATCCAACTAGCTAAAATAATTAAGTTATCAAAATTTGTCTTATCGTTTATCTGAGAAATATTCATATAATTATAATTAAGGGAGTAGGGAGTCAGGAGTAATATCAAACCCGGTAGTATCGGTATAATTCCCTCTCCGTAGGGGTTTGGTCTCCAATTTTTCGGGAACCGTACCCTCTACCAACTAGAGTTTTCGCTCTTTTCTGATTGTCAACCTTATTTTCCAATTTATCGGGAACCGTAGCCAGCGGATTTGAGATACAGCACTTTTCAAATGAATGAACCACATCGTCATAACCAAAATTTTGTAGGGACGTTGCATACAACGTCCTGACTGTGGTTTACTGAAATTAAAACCGCTGTAAGAAGTCAACCCATCTCTAACCCCTCTCAGGAGGGGAAGTCAGGAGGAATGGGAGTTGTAGAGAAAGTAGTCGTTCATAATAGTTGCCTTAATTTTTCTCCCTATCTAAAATTATTTTAGAAGCAAATATAATCAAGTAGAGTGAAGCAATTTAATCAAATTTTAGCTAAATAAAAATTTTGTTATTTATATAGTTTGATTTATTGACCGAAATATCAAAGTATAAAGCCTTTATATTCATGGATAAAAAAGAAAAAAAAATTTCTTTTAGTCAATCCTCTCCTATATCACAAGAGGTAATTATTAATTATTAATTATTAATTATTGAAGCTGATTTTTCCTCAGTTGATAAAGAACGAATTTCTGATGAAAAAGAGGCAGTTAATACACCATTACTGTCACTGGTTTTAATGAACGATGCTCTAAACCTAACATTAGGAGTGCCAAACCAAATTCTTTCTTCAGCAGCAGCATGATCGTATTCTGTATTTAGAATAAAAGTGCCATCTTCAGTAATGTAATATTCTCCCGCAGCAGGAATAGTTTCTGCATACCCTTGGGAACGTAATAATTTTCCTTTTTTAAGATTATCTTTATCGGGTATTGGTACTAAAATACAACTACCTTCTAAAGTTTCACTTTCATCCCAATCTGATTCTCCTTTCCAACTCATTTGAAAAGGAGAAATAGCTTGAGAAATATCTACTCCATTAGACTTACAAAGTTCTATTACTTCTGTAGCATTTGTCGGTAAAGAAACAATATCTATTGTGGAACGAACTTCTTCAAAATGACTCATTGCTAGACTGTGGCCACTGCGTTGCGATCGCCAACGTCCTATAGAACATTCGACAAATTCTATAACATCCATGATAATTAATAATTAATAATTAATAATTGAGAGTTTTTATTATTCATTATTCATTAATTAACCCGGTTTCTTGGGGATAAAGTTATTCCCATCATCTTTTCAGACAAACCGGGTTTTTTAACAAAAAATTACCGAAATAATTAATAATTAAACAATTGAATAATTAAATAATTTAGCTTTAAAGCCTCCCCTTGGATAGGGAAAAAAATAAATCTTTTCCTTTTAGCCAATCCTCCCTCTTTTAGTGAGAGGTAATTATCCATTATCCATTATCAATTAATGAAAGGTTCCCTAGTTTTTATTTAAGCAACTTCAGTAATTTTGAGGATTTTACCACCTGTTCTTTGAATGCTATTGATTTTTGAAGTTAGCTGTTCATAAGACACTGTATAAGTTGTGGCACTACGCTTCACAACAGGACCAATACCAGTTTTAGTAACTGAGATTTGGAAACGTTTAATTCTGTTATTATAAGGCGCACTAACAGATGCAGGTTCTGTAATTTTTGTACCTAGATTAGCAGCTAAATCTAAAGTTAATCGAGAAGACTTGTTTCTGTCACTTGTAGCATATCCTCGCTCTAGAGCAAATGTGCGATTAAAGGTGACATTTTTCATCCCAACTACAGTTTTAGTACCTTGTGAATATGGTACAATATTATCCCCAAAGTTTTGAATATACTCTTCACTATTTGTGTAAGAATCAATTTCTGCTTCGTATCCTTGTTCAGCACATATACGAATGTGTTCAGAAACTTCTGCTTGGTCTTGAGGAGCGCGACCTAATATATGCTTAAAGTTTAGTTCTACGAATCCATAAGGAGAAGAGGATTCAAAAAACAAAGAATAATATAGTCCAGATTTAGCAACCATATTCACAAATTGACGTACAGAAATTTCTCCGTTTTTGAGCAATGATTCGGCACTAACTAGACGCTGGCTTTCCATTAAATGGATATTACCTAAAACTTGTTTATAAACAGCTCTAATTACAGCTTGTTTTTCATCTTCTGCAGCATTAGAACGTAGTTCTATTGGATCTGTATTATCTACCCAAAGTGACATTTTTAACTCCTTGTGATTAAAAGATTTTGATTTTTTTCTATTCTCTGTTTGCAGTGTTTATAGCTGATAGCTAACAGAATAACTACTAACCATAAACTACCTGCAAATTTATTAAAAAATTTTACCCTTTTTTGCTTCTGTATATTATTATTGCTAAATCATCACAACTTTATTTTTAGTTCTTATCAACTTAGCAACTAAATAATATAGGAAAAATGAGTAAATAATTTTCTAATTTTAACTCCTAGCTGATAGGAGTAATACTGGCTATTATACCACCTTGTTTATGAATTCTTTGGTACTCTTTAGAAAGTTGATCGAAAGGTACTAAAAATACTTGATTACTACGGCGGAATTTGGAAACACGATTCACTACTTTTGAGCGATAACCTGTTACTTCAACGCGGTAAACTTTACCACCAGAATCAGCTCCTACTCCCTGTCTACTTCTAGCAGCTAAAGGTGTATCTTGGAATGACCAACCATCAGCACCACCAGAAGGAGCAACTACTGCTAAAGGTGTTTCTTGAATCACATATTTATTCAAAGCAGGGCTTTTTCCGGCCAAACTTCCTTTGAAGTCGCTGCTGGAAGCTCCACGCAATAGTTGAAAAATATGAGTAAAACCAACCATTTTTTTGCCAGTTTGGGTTTTGTATCCTCGATAATAAGGAACAATATTTTCCCCATAAGCACTGCTATATTCGTCACTATCAATGTAGGAATCAATATCTGCTTCAAAGCTTCCTTCATCTAGAATTTTGCTGTGAAGTTTCATATCATCGTAGCCATCGGGAGCCCGACCTAAGAAGTGCTTAAAATTTAACTCAACTGCACGATAACGGGGGCAAGTGTCAAAGAACCGAGAACGATACAGGTCAGAGCGTCCAACTTGACGTACAAACTCACGGACAGTAATTTCGCCTTCTTTTAGTTTAGACTCTGCTACACTGAGTCTTTCACTATCCATGACGTAAGCATTGCCGAGAACTTGCCTATAGACAGCTCGAATCACGGTTTCTACTTCTTCTGATGACCGTCCGGGCAACAATTCTACAGGTTCTGTATCTTCAAAAAGGCCAACTCCTAACTGAGATGCAGGTCCAAAAACCATTTGAACTATCTCCTAGGTAAAATAAGGTTTACTGAAAAAATGTATTTTTTAGTTACAAAACTGAAAAACCTGGACTCATTGTTAAAATCTTTTCCTAAAGCAGGATTTGGATTATATATACTTAATGAGTCTATCTTTTCAAGTTTTCTACTTTTTTGGAATATACACTGCTACCAGGCTCTTAAGCATGAAGAATTATAAATTTTTGTAAATTTGTATAAACACATACTAGAGATTTTCTCATCAAACCCTTGTAAGCTAGTAGTTAAGTTAAAAATTTATCTGGTAGTTAAACATTTAGCAATCTTAAATTGATTGCTATGTTATAGAACGAACCCATTTGGTATTTATTTTTTATAGATTGTGAGTGTGGGAAGTGTGGGAAGACAGAGAAAGTAAAAGGAATGGGTGCATCTCATATTCAGTATTTTCAACCTCTGGCTTCAACCAGAGATACTGATAACTGATAACTGATAACTGAAATAACCTTTGTGATAGATTTAGAATGTTTAGCTTATAGTGTAGGTCATGCAGATGATGGAATATGTCTGCTAGTTCGCCTGGGAATATACCAGGTTTTATTAGATTGTGGCATTACCAATATTTCCCTATTAATTAATAAAATTAAACAACAATTACCTATAGATATAGTGTTATGTAGTCATGCACATTCAGATCATGCTCAAGGACTATTAGCGCTCCATAAAACTTTTCCAAATTTGCCAATATATGCTAGTGAAACAACAACTAAACTTCTACCTCTAAATTGGCCAGAACTTGCCATTTCTGAAGTCCCTGACTTTTGTCAACCTTTACCTTGGCACTCACCAGTAGAACTTCTTAGCGGTCTAACAGTAGAACTTTTTCCGGCTGGACACCTACCAGGAGCAACAGCTTTTCTCCTCACCTATACTGGAAAAAATCGAACCTATAAACTTTTATATACAGGAGATTTCTTTTTATCCAACAGTCGTTTAGTTGAAGGTCTACCTTTGGGAGATTTACGAGGACTCAAACCAGATGTACTAATAGTTGAAGGTAGTTATGGCACAGCTCGTTATCCACATCGGCGACAATTAGAAAATAATTTGGCAGAACGAGTATATCAAGCTATTATTTCTGGAACTTCGGTTATCTTGCCTACCCCCCCTTTAGGATTAGGACAGGAACTGTTGATGCTTCTACGGAGCCATCACTATTTTACAGGTCGTGACCTAGATATTTGGGTAGAGTCCAAGGTGGCTAGAGGTTGTGACCTTTATTTAGAACTATTGTCCCAATTTCCTACAACTGTACAAAATTTTGCTCAACATCAACCTCTATTTTGGGATGAAAAAGTTAAACCCCGTGTATTGAGGCGATCGCCAGGAAAATTACCTTCTACAGAAAAGCCTTATATTCTCATTGCAGATCGGGATACTGATTTGAGTCAATATATTATGAATCAAGATCATCATTTTATTGTCTTACTACCAGAAGTACCAGGAAAGACATCACAAGAGTTGCACTTTGCTTATACCGAAACATATCTTCTCACTGCTCATTGTGATGGATTGGGAACAACACAATTAATTCATAATTTACGTCCCCAACATATAATTTTTGTTCATGGTTGTCCTGATTATTTAGCTGACCTTACTAATCTGGAAGAGTTACACAATCGTTATAAAATACATTCTCCTGCTAATGGTACATTGGTGGAGTTACCAATAGGTGAGAAATTTATAGTACCTACTTTACCGGAAACTAATTATGAAGGGGAATTAAATGAGTTGGATGCAGGGGTAATAGTTTCTTTGCCTCAAAGTATTACAAGTGATAATCGTTGGTCAACTTTTGCTGATACAGGTATTGTAGAGGTTCGTTGGCAGGGAGAAGAGTTGGTTTTGAGGGGAATATCTCAAAGGGAACTTCTTAGTCATACAGGCGATCGCTTTATTTCTCCTGAGTTAGATTGTTGTGGTAATTGTTTGTATTATAGAGGACAACGTTGTGTTAATCCTGTTTCAGCTCTATATGGCTTTAAGGTGACAATTGATGGATATTGTCCCATGTTTGAATCATTTTAGGGAGTAGGTAGGGACGTTGCATGCAACGTCCCTACAGAGTCAAGAGAAATAAGGAGTTGTACGCAAAGAAACCGGGTTTCTGGGTTCCCCTCAGGAAAAACCGGGTTTCTGGGTTCCTCTGCGCCACTCCTGATATAGTTAGATTTTATTGTTCTACAAAAAACGTTTAACAAAAAATGTATCTATTAATTCCTGCTGCTGGTATGGGACGACGCATGGGAAGCTCCCGAAATAAACTTTTGTTGACTCTTTTGGGTAAGTCTCTGTTGAGTTGGACTCTTGAGGCAGCTGTAAAATCTGATCATATTAGTTGGATCGGTATTATTGGACAACCTCTTGATTTTTTGGATTTTCACAAAATTATTTTAGATTTGTCTGCTGACAAACATATAGAACTAATTCAGGGAGGAGAAACTCGTCAGGAGTCTGTTTATAATGGTTTACAGGCTTTACCTTCGGCAGCAGAACGAGTATTAATTCACGATGGGGCGAGGTGTTTAGCGACTCCTGAACTTTTGGACAGGTGTGCGGAGGAGATTCTGAAGTGTCCTGGTTTAATTGCTGCTGTGCGAGTTAAGGACACAATTAAGGTAGTTGCTGCATCGGGTGTAATTCAGGATACACCAGATCGTCGCAATTTGTGGGCAGCTCAGACACCCCAGGGTTTTGAAGTGAAATTATTGAAGGAATGCCATGAAAAGGGGCGTGAGTTAGGTTGGGAAGTTACTGATGATGCTGCTTTATTTGAAAAATGTGGTTTACCTGTAAAAATTGTGGAGGGAGAAGAGACTAATTTAAAGGTGACAACTCCTGTAGATTTGAAGGTAGCAGAATTTATTTTAATGAATTTATATGAGAAAAGTAAGAAATAGAAAAAAGGTGATAGGTTGTGAGGGGGTTTGGAGACCAAACCCGTACAATTTTTGTTAGTTCTACATTGTCATTCTGTTGGCGATACAACATGGTAGTGGGAGCATCTTGCTCCCATGCCAAATATTTCTTTTACTGATAACTGATAACTGATAACTGAAATGACTCCCTACTCCCTAGACTTTAATTAAAAACCTTTAAATCCTAAACCTATTTCTCTTTGTTGAGGATGAGTTTTTTCAGGAACTTTATTAATGCTAATTTCATGTTGATTTCCTAATTGACTTAATATAATTCCTGCTAAAATAACAGCCCCCCCAATATAGTGAGCAATTGTCGGTATTTCTCCTAAAATTAAATAAGCTGCTATAACTCCAGCAATAGGATTTAATGCACTAGCAATAGAAGCATCAGAATTGGTGGTTTTGCTTAATCCTTTTAGCCAAAGAATTTGACCAACAACTACAATAATTGCACTATAAACTAACATCCATTGCCATAAAAAAGGCGATACTAATTCCATAAAGTGACTACTTCCATAAAAATATATTGCTGCAAAAAAGAAGATAAAACCGCCAAAACCATTACGAACAATATTAAATAATCCTACTGGGATTCGGTGCAAACGTGCTTTACTAATAGTATTAGAAATTGCCGTAGCGATCGCTGCTATTGCTGCTAAAATTTCTCCTGAATTAATAGTTATCATATTAGTAGCTGAAGTTGAATTTGAATTATCTCCTAAACTTTGTAAAACTATAATTAAAATAACTCCAGCAAAGGAAATAATTGCGCCTATAATTTTCCATTTATTAACTCTTTCTCCTAATAACCAAATAGCTAATGCTATGGTTAAAGGAGGTTCAATACGTCCGATTAAGATAACATTATTAACCATTGTGCGGGAAAGTGCTTCAAATGAAGCAGCAGGAGAAAAAGCTCCGGCTAGAAATGCAACTGTTAACATGGTAGCCCAATCTTGTTGAGAAAGTTGTTTAAATTGATTTAGGTTTAGTTGTTTTCTGTAGATAATAATTAATATTAATAATGCGCAGATATTTCCCACAAATAATACATTACAAAAAGAAATGGGATTTTCTCCAGGAAATTTTGTGGCTCCAATTTCGGTTAATTGTTTGGTAATGGAGTTGGATGCGCCAAATATAATGATTGCTAATAATAGGTAAATTTGTCCGGGAATTTTTTTTGAAAGTTTAGATATATTTGTGATTATTTGGTTCATTTTTAAGAAGGAAGAAGGAAGAAGGAAAAAGTAAGAAGATAAGAAGAAAATATAGGAAAAAAAAGAGCAATTTGTGCTATGAAAATCAGAAATGAGATGTGATAAAAAACTGTAGGGGTTTGGTCTCCAAACCGTAGCTCAGATTAATATTCGAGACTAAATCTTTACGATAAAACATTACAACTTCAGGACTTACACGGGAGGGAGCCGATTTCTAGGGTAAATCATTGTTTTTGACAATAAATATCCAGAAGAAACCGGGTTTCTGGGTTCTCCTGCGTAAGTCCTGAACTTATCAAAAATCACAACTGATTACTATATCTATGCTTATATAATTTCCGGATAATCAGTGATCAAAAAAACCTTTTCCCATAATTATAATTACCTTTTGTTTCTTTCTGCCTTCTTTCTACTAAAGTTTCCAAGAGTGATGACAAGTCCAAGAGTTATTAGGATGACGTTCATAAAATCGTAATTCCCATGATACTTCTGCTTGAGGATTGATATTTTTTTTGGCTATTTCGGCAAGAATTTGTTGTTGTTCTGATGGAAATTTGTAGGCTAAACTAAGGTGTAAATTGTTCTTGAGACGTAAGTGATTTGTACGAGTTGGTGATTTGGCAATATTAGTAAATTTAGCAATCATTTTTTCGAGCCAAATTGATTCTATGTTTAGATAATGAAAATTTTCTTTTAGTTCCATATTAACTATAATAATTGGTTGAATGGGACGGATTAGTAAAGCATTTTGCCAGGCAATATCTAAAGCTTGAATATAAATTGGAATTGCTGTTAGTTCATCCTCAAAAAAACCAGTTAAGGTACAATGAGGCATATATTTATGAGCAGCATTTTTACCACATTCTCTACGAGTAGTAGTGAAATATTCTTTTAGTTGATGATTAAGTTGACCTAGTGGACAAGCGTATACAATAAATTCTTTTAGCATCGGATTAGATTTTTAAGGAAGAAGGAAGAAAGAATCAGGAACAAGGTAAGTATTCAACTGTGAGCTACTAAGTTATTAACTTCAGAAATGTTGAGCAGGAGAAATTAATCTTCAAAAAGTGAAATATAAATCAAAAGATCGTCAGCTAATTTTAATCATTTCTGTAGATTTGTTGCACTATTAGCTGACTACTAATAGCTGAATAATTACTAAGCAAACCTTAATCATAAATCAGATTCATAAGATTTAATTTCATCATCAGGCCGTGGAGGATTTTGTAAATATCGCCTAACTAAAGCTAGAACTTTTTTGGGTTCAATAGGTTTAGTTAAATACCCTGTAGCTCCTACCATTTTAGCTCGAACTCTATCTACAACTCCATCATTTCCTGTTAATATAACTATTGGTGTATTTTCAAACATAGGTACTCGTCGAAGTTGAGTACAAATTTCATAACCATTAGCGATTGGCATCATTAAATCTAAGAAAATTAAATCTGGTTTAGCTTCAATAATTGTAACTAATGCTTTAATAGAATCATTAACTGCAATAAATCTATAACCCCCTTTATTCATTGTTTTTCCTAATAAATAGCAAATCTCTTTACTATCATCTACACAAGCAATTAATGCTGGAGTTTTAGTAGCAGATGTTTCTGTATCAATATCTGGACTTAATCCCGGACTTCCTACTAAACGTTTTTTATCTGGAACTTCCTGGAACTCAATTAATTTATTTTTAACATAAGGCATTAGAAATAAAGTTAATTGGCGCAAATCTTTGTTTACTAAAGCAGCGGTTTCTCGAAGTGAATTTTTGCCATCAACTAATTTAGTAATTATATTGTAATTGTTATCCTTTGCTACTTTTTTTAATTTTTCAAGTTTTGTAATTTTAGGAACTAGGTTAGGAGAATATGCTGCTAAATTAGACTTTTTCCACTCTAGCCATAACTGATTAACGGCAGGAAGAATAGTGTCTAAACTAATAACTGCTGACATTAAAGTTGAAGATTTATCTAAGCCTGTATCAGATAAATTATAAGTTAATTTATGTTGTGATTCTTCCTGGAAAATATCAAATAAAACTTCTTTTAAATTTCCTACTACTACTGCTTTGATTTGCTGAGTAGTTAATGATTTTTGAGAAGAATTTAATGATTTTCTTCTGTATAAAACAGACATAATATGATAGTAATAACAAATAGGATAATCTCCTTCTCTGAACTTAATTTTATCTAGAGAAATATTGGAACAAAATTGATTCCATATTTTGTGAAATCGCCGATTATCATGTTCACCACCTAGAGCCCAGATCAAACGGCCTATACAGAAAAATAGCGTCCAATTTTGACGAGAACTTTTTACTTCTAACTTGCCTGTAAATTGATTTGGCAGTTCATTGAGGAGTAAGTGAAAAAGTTTATTTTTGCTATTTACATTAGTGTTCATTTTTTTATACCAATTGCATTGCATACATATAGTAAATTAAAGAGAAAAAAGATGACACTCTGAAGACTTATCCACAAACTCGGTTTATAAGCATTCAGCACTTAGCATTCAGCACTCAGCTATTGATTTTATTTTGAGAAAAAAGATTTATGATACGGTTCCCGATAAATCAGAAAAATTTCTGACTACAAAATTCAGTTTTCACTTTCTTTATTCGTTTAAATATCCTCCTTAAAACTGAGTTTTTTATTGCTGTTAGCGCAGCTCCGACCCAGGAGGATAGCTAACAGCTAATAGCTGTTTGCGCAGCATTCCGCCAGAAAAGCTACTTCTTAGATTTCTCAAAAACATAAGTAAATCAATTATTTTATCTATTTATAATTATTTATTTTATATGATTTATAGTTTTCTGTTTTACCCTGAACAATGAATGTTAAAAAATATAAATAAAGTGACTTTGTAGTTGCATAATGCAATTTTACCATAAGTCACACTAAACCAAATAATTCTATATAGTTATCCGATTTTATTCATGTATAAAATTGTATTGCTTTTAGGGAAAAATGAACGCTTAACTAGGAAAAAGTGATAGTTTTAGTTTTTTTACTTACTTTTTGAGTTGTCACAACCTATAGGCGGATTGCTATATATAGGCTCAAAATTACTGACAAAATCAAGTGAGATATGTTAAAGAAATTCCTAAAAAAAAATCTGAGCATAGCCAGGATCGTATTTAGATGAGATGGCCAAAATCTATGGTGTTGACCAGGGACTTACAGCACTTCCCGTTGTCAGAAAAGCGCTGTATTATGGTGACTCTGACGGGCAAGAGGCTTGTGTTACAATGGTTTTACGAACTTCATACTACTTGCAATCTGCTATAACTTTTGACTTCTGAGTTTTAGCTTATGCTTTGGCCCCAAACTTGAAAATGATATATTACTGTAGTCAACAAATTACAATATGTCTCAACCAAACACACAATATCAAACAGCATTAGCAGAGGCTATTACTCGTATTCCTACCTCTCAAGACCAAGAAACTCTTTTTAAAAGTCAAATTACAGAATTACGAAAGTTACTCCAGGTAGACCGTGTGGCCATATTGCGTTTCTATCATCAATTAGATGGAGCAGGGCAATTTATTTGTGAAGATGTAGCGGATGGTTGGAAATCCTTATTAAACCTGAAAGTTGAAAATAACTTTTTTCCGAATTATCAAAAAGAAAGTATTCATGCAGTGACAGATATTGATGAGATTCAACTAACTGAAACTTATGGCAAAATCTTACAAGAATTTCAAGTAAAAGCTGATTTAGTTGCTCCTATTTTTAAACAAAATCAGACCACAGAAACAACTGTACCGGAACTTTGGGGGTTCCTTTGCATTCATCAATGTAGTAGCTCTAGACAATGGCAAGATTTAGAAATTGAATATGTGGAAAAAACAGCTACAAACTTGGCAGTAATTATTAGAAATACACAACTTTTAGAAGCAGCACAATATCAAGTAGAACAACAAAAAACTCTAGCAAGGGTAATTAAAAGAATTCGTGGTTCTCTAGATTCAGAAGAAATTTTTCAGGTGACAGCTACAGAAGTACGTCACCTATTGCAAGCAGACCGAGTTGCGGTATTTCGTTTCTATCCAGAAAGAGACTGGGAAGGAGAATTTGTTTCTGAGGATTTGGGAGCAGAATGGGAGTCAGCGCTAGCAGCGAAAGTGTATGACTATTGTTTTGGAGAACAATTTGCTCCTGAGTATCAAGCAGG
>NZ_JAYKGW010000243.1:0-17352 GCF_035285525.1 Okeania sp.
TTTCTGTCTAGTTATTAATTACAAGACTTATCCAAAGACTATAGATATAGCGTTCCAAACTATAACGTTATAGTTTTTCAACTCTATATATAGCAACTTTGCCTCAGTCTTGAATTATTAATTATTAATTATTCCCCTACTCCTGTAAAAATAGTTTTCTACTTTGCTCCGTAGAACTCAATTTTTCTTCAATAATCTGCCAATTTTCTTGTTCAATATCCTCAATAAACCTATTAATTTCCTCTCGAAAAGAATAGAGCGATCGCAACACCTCCAGACGATTATATTGGGCCATCATTCGTCCTAACTCCGGATTACCACCTCCCACTCGGCTAGTATCACGGAAACCAGAACTAGCCAACTCTTGTGCTAACTTAACAACAGTAGGATGAGTTTCACTCATACAGGCAGAAATCAAACTAGCACTGGCCATCACAGGCAAATGAGAAATCCAGGCAACAGCTCGATCATGTTCATAAGGGTTACAAAAGTAAACTTGACTCTGAAGCAAGCTAACTATTGCCTCAACTTTCTCCACAGACTCCAAAGGAGTATTTTCAGTAGGAGTCAATACATAAGGTCTATCCCTAAATAAACCCAACTGAGCCACCTCAATCCCACTTTCTGCCTTCCCCGCCATAGGATGTCCACCCACAAAATTCGGCCAAATTTGGGAAACACCCTCCACAATAGGTTTCTTCACAGAACCCACATCAGTTAAAATTGCAGAGGGAGAAATAAAAGGAATAAGTTGTTCCAGAGTAGGAATAATAATAGATATGGGAGTACAGATAAATATTAAATCAGCAATAGAGAGTAAAGATAATTCCAAACTAGCTTCATCAACAGCTCCCAGAGCGATCGCCTTTTGACAGGTTTGGTTTCGACGAGAAACTCCAAAAACCTGATAACCTAAAGCTCTCAAATCCAATCCAATCGAGCCACCAATTAAACCTAATCCAACAATACCTATATTCACCATAATAATGTAATGGGTCCGATACCAAAGTCCGCCCTAATGATAATCGAAGAACTCCAAAAAAAATATGCTGCTGGTGAAAGAAATTTTACAGACCTCAATCTTTTTGAGGCCAACCTCACTGGTATTAATCTCAGTGGCGCAAATCTTAGCGGAGTAAACCTTAGTGTTGCTAACCTAAGTGGTGCGAATTTAACAAATTCTAATCTTAGTAAAGCTAAACTTAATATTGCTAAACTTAACGGAGCACATTTGAGTGGCACAAACTTAAATGGTGCTGATTTGAATGTAGCAAACCTAGTTTTAGTCAATTTGAAAAAAGCTCGATTAATTGGCGCTAAATTGATTAGAGCAGAATTAATTAGAGCAGAATTAAGTGAGGCAAATCTTGCTTTAGCAGATTTAAGTGGAGCAAGTTTAGTTGAAGCTACACTCCGAAAAGCCAATCTAAGTAATGCTAATTTAAAGGGAGCTAACTTGCGTTTTGCTTCTCTTACAGGATCTAATTTAATAGAAGCTAACTTACAAGGAGCAGATCTGAGTGGTGCAGATTTGAGTGGAGTAAACCTCAGTGGTTCTGAGTTAAGACAAACTAATTTGAATGGTGCTAATTTGAATGGTTCTGATTTAAGTGGAGCTAACTTACGTTGGGCTGACTTAAGTGGTGCTCAACTGAAGTACGCTAATCTTAGTGATGCGAAACTAAGTGGTGCTAACTTAAGTAGAGGAGATTTGTTCCAAGCTAACCTTTTAAATACCAGTTTAGTTCATGCTAATTTATCGAGTACCTGTTTAATTGAAGTAGATTGGATTGGAGTAGATTTAACCGGAGCAACTTTAACCGGAGCCAAAATCTTTGGAGCTTCTCGCTTGGGAATTAAAGCAGAGGCAGTAATCTGTAAGTGGCTTGATCTTAGTGCAAGTGGAGATAAAAGTCAAGTTTATTCTCTTAACTCAGAAACAATCAAAAATTTCTTTCACGAAAGCGTTCCTCAAGTAAATATTATTGTTGATACTTCTTTAGATAGTTTTAGTCATTATGCTCTAGCTACAACATATTATCAAATTAGTAAGTATTTACCAGAATTATCTCAACCCCCTTCCATAGAAATTAATTCTTGTAGAACAATCATTTCGTTTTCAATGGATAGTGATGAAAAGCTATTTTCTACTGCCTATATCGCTATTTTACCTTTTCTTGATGCTGCTAAAACTCAAGAGAATATTGTTAAAATTATGAAAATAGCTAATTCTCAAGACTTAAATTTTTTAACTCCTGTCATAGCTCAAATAATTCGGCAGTTCAGCACAGTATTAAATACATCAATTAAACAAGTTAATCAAATTAATAAAAACCAAGTATTTCTGAAATCTTGTAACGGAATTAAGTTTTTCCAGACACCAACAAAAATAAGTATAACTAATTCTAGTGGTCAAAAATTTAATATCTATTATCATCCTAAGTTTGGTAAACGAATAGTAAATAAAGACACTAAAAATAGTGAGGAAGAAACTATAATTAAAGTGCTTCAAACAGAACCATATTCTATTAGTACAATTTTTGACTTCATTAATGGCTTTTATCAACCACAAATTTAATTTTTAGGGAGTAGGAAGTAGCTAGTATTGATAATTAGGGTCTGCTGAAAAAGTCTGATGGTTAAGGTAGGGAGTAGGGAGTAGGGAGTAGGGAGTAAACCCACCCCTAACCTCTCCCAGGAGAGGAATTTAGGAGGAGTAGGAGTTATAGAGGAGTAGGGACTATGCAACGTCCGTACAGAATAATTGTCTCTTAATTATTCTGTTCTAGTTAGCATCAGAAGGCTAACTTTTTTAACCTTTCTGACCTAAAAGCTGATACTTTTTCTAGACAAACTAGACAAACAAGTTGCTGCTTTATCTGTCAATGTTTTCAGATTTCCATACGCCAGCTCTAATTAGGGTCTGCTGATTTATCGGGAACCGTAAAAGTCTTTTAGTAGCGGGGAGGAGCCAGAATCCAGCAATCCAGCAATCCAGCAATCCAGAATCCTTATGGGAATGGGAATCATCAAAGAAGTAGCCAGAAGAATCTTCCCTTCATTTTCTAACCTTTTCTTGCTCAAAATCTGAGAATGTATGATTTTTCGGGAACCGTAGCATTACCACCTAAAAGCTGGTACTTTGATTACTACCTAAAAAGGGTAAAATCTTTACCTGTCAAGACTTTGAGATTTCCATACGCAAGCCCTAACTATTCCCTCCATACCTCCATACCTCCATACCTCCATACCTCCATACCTCCATACCTCCATACCTATTCCCAGTTAAGTGTTCCCTGAAAAAACTGAAAGTATGAACCCAGAAGAAATACTTAAAAAATACGCAAAAGGAGAAAAAAACTTTACAGGTATTATTCTATGTGAAGTCAATCTTAGTAAAGTTAATCTCAATCAAATTAATTTAAGTCAAGCAGTATTAAATTTAACTAATCTCAGTGAAGCTAACCTAAATGGAGCCAACCTAAATGGAGCTAAACTAAACATATCTAGACTTACGAAAACTGATCTGAGCGACGCTAAACTTAACGGTGCAAATCTCAACCTTACTAATCTAATTGAAGCTAATTTAAGTAACGCTGAATTGATAGAAGCCAAACTAATTCGAGCAGAGTTAATTCGGGCAAATATGAGTAATGCTAATCTCAAAGGTGCTAATTTAGCAGAGGCAGATTTAAGAGAAGCTATGTTAAAACAAGCTAACTTAGAATTAGTAGACTTACATTCTGCTCATCTAAGAGGTTCTTGCTTACTAAATTCTAACTTAGAAAGAGCTAATTTATATAGAGCAAATCTTGGTAAAGCTGACTTGAGAGGAGCCAACTTTAGTAATGCTGAACTTAGACAAGCTAATCTTTCTCTTTCTAATTTGAGTAAAGCTAATTTTAAAGGAGCTAATTTAACGGAAGCTGATTTAACAGGAGCTAATTTAACAGGAGCAAATCTTGATTCAGCTATACTTAATAGTGTCAATTTACATGGAGCAAATTTATATAATTCTAATTTATCTAATGCCGTTTTAATTAAAGCTGATTTAACTAAAAGTAATTTAATTCATGTTAGTTGTGAAGGAGCAGATTTAACATCAGCTATTCTCACAGGTAGTAAACTTTATGGAGTATCAAGATTTAGAATAAATGCAGAAAATATTACTTGTAATTGGGTTGATATGAGTGAAAATGGTGATGGTAGTAAAATAATAAATTTGACTCCGGAAGAATCTCGACTTTTTTTTGATGCGAGTCAACCAATTGTTAAAGTTACTATTGGTTCACCTTTAAATCCTGATGCTCATTTAGCCTTAGCTGCCATCTACCGTCAAATTTATAAACAGTATAATCTCTTAGGATTACCTCCTAATATCGAAGTTAATTATAAACAAACTAAATTATCACTTCAAGTAGATAAAGATGAACAGTTATTTCCTACTGCTTATTTGATGATTTATCCCTTCAAAGTATCTACATTAACTCAAAATTATTTTTTAGAACTAATCAAACAAATTACCCAATTCTACTCTAGAACTTTAAATGTTAGAACATCAAATCGTTTTGCCAAGATTAGAATAAACCTTTATAAAATGAAAAGAATAATTGATGAACTAAATGCTAATAATACTCAACCTTCTCAAATACTAAACTTAAAATTTTTCAGTTCTCTGATAAGAATTAATATAGTTAACTCAATGGGAGAAGATTTTTGCCTGACAAATAGTCTAGATTATACCCAAGTAATTTCTAACTATTTAATCGAAAAAGGCATAAATGAAGAACACTTAGTTAACTCTTTTGTAGATACTCAACAATTTTATAAAAGCCTAGTATCATTTGTTAAAAATTTTTCTGAATAACTGGAGAATTAAGAATTGAGAATTAAGAATTGGAGAGTGTACTAAAAGTATGATGAGAAAAGATTGACAGCACTTAAACTTCTGGATATAAAGTTTCTCACCTTTAGATAGAGCTTGCTGATTAAATGTCAAAGTTTTTACAGATAATTCTTTTAGCCTTTTTAGGTGTTGAAAAAGTACCTAACTATTAACTGTTAACTAATTTTTCGGGAACCGTAAAAGCTGATAACTAATAACTGATAGCTGATCAATGAAATTACCTTACTTCGGAAATTGGTGTACATCTAGCGTATATCTAGTAAACTTGACTACTTAATAACAAATGTCAACAGAAATATTAAAAAGATACCAATTAGTTAAAAAATATACACAAGGAACAAGAAATTTTGCAGGCATTAATTTGACAGAAGTCAACCTGAGTCGGATGAACTTAAGCAAAACTAATCTTATTCATGCTACTTTATTTGTCTGTAATCTCAGTGGCGCTAATCTCAGTGAATCTAACCTAACTAGAGCTAATCTCAATATAGCCCGCCTAAGTGGTGCTAATCTGAAAAAAGCTATATTAAATAAAGCAACTCTCAATGTGGCCAATCTAGTCCAAGCTAATTTAACAGAAGCTCAATTAGTAGAAGCTACCCTAATTAGAGGAGAATTAGTCAGAACGGAACTTAGTTTAGCTAATCTTAGTGGAGCTAATCTCAGTAATGCTGATATGAGAGAAGCAAATATTACAGAAGCTAACTTAATTCAAACTAATTTAAGTAATGTAAATCTGAGATTTGCTCAAGGAAAAAGAAGTAATTTAGAAAAAGCTGACCTTCATAATGCGGATTTGACAAAAGCCGATCTAGAAGGAGCGAATTTTACTGATGCTGAATTAAGACAAACTCATTTCAGTATGGCTAATCTTAAGAATGCCACATTTCATGGGGCTAATCTCAGGTGGGCTAATCTTAATGGAGCTGACTTAACTGATGCAGACCTTAGTAATGTTAAATTAAGTGGAGCTAATCTTCGGGGAGCTAATTTGACCAATACAAAATTAACTAATGCTAGTCTAGTTCATGCTGATTTAACTGAAGCTAATTTAGTCCGAACTGATTTAGTAGGAGTAGATTTATCAGGAGCTATTTTAACTGGAGCAAAACTTTATGAAGTTCCTAGATTAAATATTAAAGCTGAAAATATTGTTTGTGAATGGATTGATATTAGTCCTAATGGAGATCGTAGTCAAGTTTATCACTTTAAATCACCAGCAGAATCTCAGAGATTTTTTCACCAAAAACCCCCCATAGTTCAAATAATTGTTGATTCAAATTTAGACCAAAAAGTTAATGTAGCTCTGGCTACAACTTACTATCATCTGGCTCAGGATTATGATTTTATGAAACGTCCTCCTAGTATTGAAGTTCAGTACCAAAAAACTATTTTGAGTTTTATAGTAGACAATGATCAACTTTTATTTATACTCGCATTTATAGCAATCAATCCTTTTGCTGATGGGAAAAATGCTCAAGTTAATATCATAAAAATTCTCGAAAATTCCCCTTTACAAAAAATCAATACCAAAATATCAGAATTAGAAATTGATATGCAGCAAGTCATTTCCAAAAATCAGAAAATAAAAAAAATTGTTGAATCTTTTTCACACAAAATTACTTTTTTTGCAGCCCCTACTCAGTTAATTTTAAATAATTCTAGCGGTAAGAGTTTAGTAGTAAGTAGCAATCCTAAGTTTGGAAAAAAAATCTCTAAAAATATAGAACAAAAATTCTCTTTACCCTCTGAAAATCAAATAGCTAATTTTATTGATAGCTTTTATCACTTTGGTTAAAATCTGTGATTGAAGTAGAAGTCCATCAATCCCTACTAAATTTTTTACAATCGCAAAATCAACCTTACTGGCCTCATAATTTAACAATGGCACGGTTAGTGGCAAGAGCTTTGCGACTGGGACGTAGTGCTTTAATTCAAACAGCTTCTCCACCAGGTAGCCATAATCAAGAATATCAATTGAGTTATCTACTACCAATCTTAATGTGGCCTCAAAAAACCATATTAGTTACTCCTCAACCAGTACAAGAACATTTACTTACTGTGGAAATTCCCAGGTTGCTAGCCAACCAATCTCAGATTAGTCCATTACTTTCTCAAAAAGCAATCCAAACTTATCCTCTACAAGACCCTAATTTTGATGGACTATTACTGATAACTCCTGAAGCTTGGTTAGCTAAACAATGGCAGGATCAAGATTTTTCTCAAGGTATTCCCACAATTATTGACTGGGCAGACAATCTCGAAACTTGGGCACAAAATTATTTAACTGCTAGCTTTTTACCTACTGGCTGGAATCAACTAATGGAAGTTTATCCGGAGCAAGCTGACTTGATTCGTGAAACTAGGATAAATTTAACGCGATCGCTTTTCCAACATCCAGCTAATCCCTACAACTGCTATTTAATTGAACAAGATGAGGAACAAATTTTACAAAATCTCGTCTATAATAGTTTATCTTTACCTCTAGAGAAATATGATTTTTGGTTTCAGTGGCAAAGCAGTGGACAATTAAAGTGGGCAGAAATTCATCGTCAGAGAGGCTCATTTTCTTTGTACTGTACTCCTTATGATTTATCTGAAGCTCTCAAAAATATTTGGACTAAACAACCAGTCGTAATTATTGGAGGAGCATTAGATTTAAAAAGGAAAGCTGATAGTTATAGACAGATGGTGGGACTAGGAGAGATAACTTGTGTTAAATTTTCTCCTGATCGTCGCCATGAGATGATTCAATTATATTTGCCTAATGGTTTACCTCTGCCAAATACACCTCAATTTCAAACAGTATTAACTACAGAAATTAGAAGTTTATTGCATATTAGTTCTAATGGTATTAATGGATTAATAGTAATTATTATCGGAGATGTACCACTGAAAACTCAAGTGGGTGCTGCTTTGGCTTCTGAATTTGGTTCGAGAGTTCAGGTAGAAACAGTTTCTGCTGAAGAAAATACTATTTTAATTACTGGTTGGGAATTTTGGCAAGAACATCAAAGAGAACTCCCAGCACCTAAATTATTAATAATTACTACATTACCTCTTCCATCTTTAGAACATCCGTTAGTATCTGGACGAGTAAATTATTATAAGCAAAGGGGTTTAGATTGGTTTAGACTATACCTGTTACCAAAAGCATTACAAGAGTTGCAACGTGCTATTGCCTCTGCGCGAGAGTCTCAAGGTGTGGTTGCTGTGTTAGATAATCGTGTGATTTATCGTAGTTATGGTAAACAAATTTTAGCAGCTCTTAGCCCCTTTGCCAAAATTAATTCCTTAGATACTATTTGGTTATAAAAGAGGGAACAGGGAACAGAGAGACAAAGAAGCCCGGAGACGGGGAGACAAAGAAACCGGGTTTCTGGGTTGGCTGAGATAGACTTACAGGAGCAGGATGCAGGGTTCCCGAAAAATGTCACTAAATTTAAGGGTAAAAAAATCACTCTTGTCATCCTTTTATTAAACAGGACTTACCCATCTAGTAACGTACCGATAGCCTATATTTAGTCCTTTGCGTAATTCCTATTCAAGAAACCGGGTTTCTGGGTGGGCTATAGTTTTTGAATTATTACAATCTATTTCTTTCTACCTTATTTTACTTGATATTTTTTTTAATATAAACTTTACAAACTGACTTTATATTTACTGATCGTTATTGTTATTATCTATATATAAATTGTCAAATAAAGGTTTATAAATTTATGGGTGAAGCAAAGCGTCGAAAAGAAGCATTGGGAGAAGAATACGGTAAAGAAACACGGTTTATTTCTTGGCTACCAATCACTAAAAGTCAAAGTGAACAATTTATGAAGTTGACTACAACTGGTGCATGGACTGGTATTGTATTTCTTATTCTGGCATGGTCAACAGTTAGATTTATCGGTCCTGCTTTTGGATGGTGGCAAGTTGAATAACTTTTTGTGAAACATTTAGCTATAAGCTATTAGTTATTAACTCCAGAAATGTTTTTCAGGAGGAATTAGTCTGGAAGAACTAATATATAAATAGGGCTTGTTGAATAAGTCTTTTAGTTAAGAATAGGAGTCAGAATCCAAAATCGGTAAATCCAGAAATCAGGGGAACTATAGAGGAGGTAGTCAGAATAATTCTCCCTTGAATTTCTGCCCTTTTCTTGCCAAAAATGCACTCTTTTTTGACCATAAATATCTGAAAAATAGGTACTTTTTTCAGACATAAAAAGGCTAAAAATTTATATATCAATTTTTTTATATTTAATCAGCAAACCCTAAATAAAAATATCGTCAGTTAACCTTAGTAAGTTATTACATTTAAAATCTTAATGCTTACCTTTTTGTTTACTAAAATTAGAAAAAACTATAGCCAAAATCAACATAGACTTTGGCTATAGTTTTTGATATTTTTCAAATAAAAAATTAAGATTAACATTTTAAGATAAATTCCTAAAATTCAAGTTATTAGCTAGAGTTTGGGTATGGAAGTTCTTTTTGCGGAGGTAGGGAGTAGGAAGTATTGAAGAGTAAGGATAAGCAGGAGGTTACATAGGAAATATTTGGAAAAATAGTTGCTTCATTTTTCTGCCATAGTTAACGTAAAATGCTAGGTTTTTGATTTTTCGGGAACCGTACCTTATCTGCCTAAAAATTTGAACTTTTTCCGACCAGAAAAAGGGACTTACCTTTATCTATAAAATAATTTTATATTTAATCAGCAAGCCCTAGTTAAGTATAGATAACTTGTGACTTATATTGATGATTCATTATTTATATAACATTGTATTTTGAATTTATCAAACAATGCCACAGCAAAGCTTAATATTTTTATGCCTGAAAATACAAGGATTTGACTGAATGTTTTACTTGATACTTTACTCAATAAGCCGACCGGAAAAAGGTACTTACCTTTTATCTATAAAATAATTTTAGATTTAATCAGCAAACTCTAGTTAAGTCTAGATAACTTCTGACTTATAGTGATGATTAATTATTTATATAACTTCACATTTTGAATTTCTCAAACAATGATTTCAGAAGCAAAGCTTAATAGTTTTATGCCTGAAACTACAGATATTTGACTGAATGTTGTACTTGATACTTTACTCAATAATCCTATCAGTTAACCTAAAATACCTAGTGTTGAAGGCTAGTTGAGGGATATGCGCGAAAAAATAACAGGGTATATACTATATTCAAAAGTTAGACACCAAGATTTCCAAAAAACTTAACAAAGTGTAAAATTTCTGAGGTGTATTGAATAGGAGGATAATCGTGTTTCAGAGACTTGCAGAACAACATCGTCAATTTGTCAAGGACTTAGTAATGAATTTACAAGCTCTAGCGATTGTGCTAGAGAATAGAGGATACTTAGCCTCTTGTTACACTTGTGGAGGTCAAATGAATAGTGCCTCATTTATGGTTAGTCTGGGAGAAAATCATCTGATTCGTTTTCTGGTATCAGATTATGGGATAACATGGACAGAGATGCGAGATGACCGTGAATTAATGAAATTAGAAGGAGCTGAAGCAATTAGTCAATTACAAGAATTAGCTAATTTAGTGAAAAATCAGATTCAGTCTTGTCCTCATAAAATTAGGGAGGAGGATCTTAGTCTAAATAATGTAACATAGGTTCTATTAATGAATAATGAATAATTACCTCTGGTTAAAACTATGAGGAAATTGAATATGAGGAAATATTTCAGCACTTCTTTTCTTCTTAAAAGGAAAGGCTTTATACCTTTATTTGATGGGAAGATAAAGTGACTGGGGCAAAATTATAGAATAGCCTATTTTTAAATTTACTCTGCCAAAATATTGATTCAATTTCTTTTACATAATTTATTTCTTTCTAACTTAAACAAAACTTGCCAAGCTAACATAGTAATCCTAAATAGGTTGAGACCAATCGAAAACTAGAAAGAAACTCTAAAAGTCTTACCAAAAAATGAGGTATAAAGCCTACCCTGGTTCGGGGATGAAAAAATATTTAACTCAGTATTTCCAGCTTCCGAGTTTAGTCGGAGTTTCACTCTCTACTGATAACTGAAATGACCCATTGCCCCAAAGCAGTGATATTTTCATATACAAATAAAATAGGATTGCTATATATCAAGCTGGAAAGCCAAAATGTCAAGTTATGTGTAGTTTTACTTAAGAAAATTAATATAACTTTTAACTTAAACAATTAATCAGATTTAACCAGATGTTAGTCTATAGATATGGAATAGATAAGTTAAAAGTATAAGATTAGCTGGACACAAATTACTACTAAGTAAAGTATCTAAATGTCTGGCAAAATTAAGAAAGTTAAGAGTAAATTATGAGTCTTCTAGAATCTCAATGGCAGCATTTTTTTGTAGATACCAATAATATTCGCCTACATTGTGTTACTCAAGGTGAGGGAGAATTAGTTATACTCCTGCATGGTTTCCCTGAATTTTGGTATTCTTGGCGGTATCAAATGCCAGCTTTAGCACGTCATTTTCGGGTTGTAGTCCCAGACTTACGAGGTTACAATGATTCTGAAAAACCAGATAATGGTTATGACCTAGATACTTTAGCAGCAGACATTCGAGGGTTAATCGAACGCTTGGGTTATGTTAAAGCACATATAGTTGGCCATGATTTGGGAGGGGCGATCGCCTGGCATCTAGCCCAAAAATTTCCTCAATGTTTGAACCGTCTAGCAATTTTGAATGCAGCTCATCCCCAAAAACTAATTCAAGAAGTGGCCGTAAATTTAGATCAACTACGCAGAAGTTGGTATATATTAGCCTTTCAAGTACCTGGAGTTCCAGAATGGCTAATTCAGCAAAACTTAAAAGAATTTATCAAAGAAATCTTTCAAGGACAAGCCATTCGCAAAAGTGCCTTTACTGCGGAAATTACTCAAATTTATCAAGCAGCTTTAGAGAAACCAGGAGCTTTAGTAGCTGCAATTAATCATTATCGTCAATTTCTGTGGCCTCAAAACTGGCTCAGAAATTTCAATCCTAAACCACAACAAGTTACAGCACCAACTTTAATATTATGGGGTAAAGAAGATTATTTTTTAAGCCAAAAACTTACAGAAGGTTTAGACAAATTAATAGCAGCTCCTTTCTGGTTAAAAGTTATTCCTGACTGTGGTCATTGGATCCAACAAGAAGTACCCTATACAGTAAATAGGGAACTATTGGATTTTTTTGGGAAAAATTAATTTGGATTTGCTGAATAAATATAAAATTATTGAAAACTCAAAGTTTGAGCTTTTTTAAGTGCTAAAAAAGTACCTAGTTTTTGATTTTTGTCGTTTCAAAATGGTAGAGTTTTGTTACTTACAATTAGAAAATTTGTCCGTAGCAGATATTCTAATACTGTTCCCAGTTAAGTGTTCCCTACCTTCACCATCAGACTTTTTCAGCAAACCCTAATTTTATTTTTAGTAAGTAAGGTTTACTGATTAAATATAAGAGTATTCATAGATCGAGATTTTCGTCTTTTTAGGGTCTGAAAAAGTGGAAGTTTGTAGAGGGTTGGGAGACCAAACCCCTACGGTTGGAAACCTAAAACGGAACTATGACCCAACTAAAATATAGCTAAAATTTACTCTTCTTCTGGAAGTTCATCATCATCTGTTTCATCAACCTGTGCCACAGAATTAGCAGAAACCACAGCACCTTGACTTAACTGATCTCGAACTTGCTTTTCAATTTTGTTGGCAAAATCAATATTTTCTTCCATATAAGTAATAGCTTTTTCTCGACCTTGAGCAAAATTACTTCCTTCATAACTATACCAAGCACCTCTACGCTTAATTACATCTGTCTCTTCTGCTAAGTCAAGAACACAACCAAAACTAGAAATTCCCTTACCAAAAATAATATCAAATTCAGAAACACGAAATGGAGGAGCCACCTTATTTTTCGCTACTTTTACTTTAACATGAATACCATATTCCTCTGAAGATTTTTTCAGAGTTTGTGTACGACGAATATCAAGTCTGACCGAAGCATAGAATTTCAGCGCATTACCACCAGTCGTAGTTTCTGGATTACCATAAACCACACCTATTTTCTGACGAAGTTGGTTGAGGAAAATTACCGTACAACCAGATTTACCAATATTACCTGTAATTTTTCGTAATGCTTGACTCATCAAACGAGCTTGGAGACCCATGTGAGAATCTCCCATATCTCCCTCGATTTCAGCTCTAGGTACTAATGCTGCTACCGAGTCAACAACCACAATATCGACAGCCACAGAACGAACCAAGTGATCCACTACTTCCAAGGCCATTTCACCAGTATCAGGTTGAGAGACCAATAAATTTTCTATATCTACTCCTAATGCAGCAGCATAAGTGGGATCTAAAGCGTGTTCTGCATCCACAAAAGCTGCTATACCTCCAGTTTTCTGAGTTTCAGCGATCGCGTGTAATGCCAAAGTGGTTTTTCCCGAACTTTCTGGGCCATAAATTTCAATAATTCGGCCCTTGGGTAAGCCACCTCCCAAGGCCAAGTCCAAAGTCAATGCCCCACTAGGAATTGTTTCTACCTTCATTCGGGTAGAATCTCCCAAACGGACAATTGACCCTTTACCAAAACTTTTTTCTATGGTTTTGAGGACTGAATCTAAAGCTTTTTGCTTTTCTTTATTATCTGTAGCTGAAGGCATTTGTTTTTTCCCAACTTTAATGGTTTTATATAAACTCTATCTACATTTGTACTTCATATATTTGGAATCTGCTGAACTCAACTAATAGGACTTACGCAAATAAATCCGGTTTCTACAATAAACCCTGGTTTTGAATAATAAACGTTCAGGAGAAACCAGGTTTCTGGGTTCGCCTGCGTAATTCCTGACTAATTATCCCTAAAAATTCTTTATGTTATTCTACAATTAGAGGGATGTAAAGTAAATGTATAAATTAATACTCATTACAGGGAATAGGGTATAGAATCGAGCCAAGATATCCTAGTTAGCTAATCTACATTTAATAAATTTCAGCCATTAATAATTATCTGAACAAAATGTTAAAAAATATTCCATTTGTTGACTTGAAACTCCAACATCAACCACTCAAAGCTGAACTAGAAAATTCGATTCAGGAAGTATTAGAAAGAGGAGATTTTATACTTGGTCAAGCAGTAGAAAAACTTGAGTCTTCATTCCCTACAGTTTGCGGGGTAAAAAATGGGGTTGGAGTTGGTTGTGGCACAGATGCTATAGCTCTTGGACTTCAAGCTTGTGGTATTGGCGCCGGAGATGAAGTAATTTTACCAGCTAATACATTTGTTGCTACTTTAATAGGTGTACTTCAAGCTGGTGCTACCCCTGTGCTAGTAGACTGTAATGTTGAAACTGCCCTAATTGATTTAGAAGCTGCTCAAAAAGCTGTTACATCTAAAACCAAAGTAATATTGCCAGTACATCTTTATGGTCAAATGGTATCTCCTAGTGAACTAAAAGACTTTGCTGAAGCTAATAACTTAATTATATTTGAAGATGCAGCTCAGGCTCATTTAGCCGAAAGAGAAGGATATTGTGCTGGGAGTATTGGAACTGCTGCTGCATTTAGTTTCTATCCCAGTAAAAATTTAGGTAGTTTTGGTGATGGAGGAATGGTAGTTACTAGAGACTCAGAGATAGCCAAAAAAATACGAACCCTCCGTAATTATGGCGCACCTCGTAAATATGTCCATGAGATTCCTGGTACTAACAGTAGATTAGATAGTATACAGGCAGCCATACTAAATGTCAAGCTTCCTTACCTAAAAGATTGGAATAGCGATCGCAACCAAGCAGCTCAAAAATACGATATCCTTCTCAGTCCCATGAAAGAGAAAGGTATTATCCCTATCAAAAATTTGAGTGGTACTGGGCATATTTATCATTTATATGTGATTCGAGTCACTGACAAATCTCCAATTAACCGAGACACCTTGAAGGAGAAATTAGGGATGGCAGGAATTTCTACTGGTATTCATTATCCGATACCTTGTCATCTGCAACCAGCTTATCAAAATTTAGGTTATAAGCAGGGTGATTTTCCTAATAGTGAAAGTCTGAGTCAAGAGATTTTATCTTTACCTATTTATCCTGTAATTACTGAAGAACAAATTCATCAGGTTGCCGAAACAATTAGTCAAATTATTATGTAAGTAAAAAGCGATTAGCTATTAGCTAAAAATGCTTAGTAAATCATATTAGCTAGTCTCCTGGGAAGGAGCTGGGCTAATAGCTATTGCTTTTAGTTTATAATAAAAGCTTTTTCATTCTCAAATGAAAAATTACTACAAAAACCAGTTTTTAGGTCTATATTTCTTTAAATATTTTCGTTAAGCTTGAAATTTTTATTGCTGTTTTCGTAGCATTTTTCTTTCTTAACTTCTTACTTCTTACTTAAAAAAAATATGCAAACTCGTCAAAAAATTCCTATTGCTATTGAGGAAAACTTACTAACAATAGCCATTACTGCCTTAATATTTTTGATGTATATTCCATTAATAATCTATTGGTATGATGGCTGGATTAATAAAAGTATCAGTATAGAACATGAATATTTTAGTCATGGAGCAATAGGCTTACCATTTGCTGGCTATATTGTTTGGAATAATCGACAAAAATGGCAAAACTTACCTAATACTTCTCATCCTGTAGGAGGAGTATTATTAGGAATTGCAGGAGTTTGGTATCTCAGCGATATTCCGGACTTGATCGACCTATCTTTTCCCCTAATGTTAACAGGAATTTGCCTTTGGTTCAAAGGAATACCAGGTTTCAAATTAATGGGTATGGCATTACTATTGATTTGGTTAGCAAGTCCTAATAATATTCCCTACTTAATTGAACCTTATATCCTACCTTTACAGAAATTTATTGCTGCAATTATCGGGTTTATTTTGAATCAATTTAATATGAATATTGATGTAAATGGAATATATTTAGATTTAGATTTAGAAAGAAGAGTTATTGAAATCGCACCCCATTGTGCAGGGTTGAAAATGTTGTTTACCAGTCTATATGTTTCCCTAGTTTTACTTAATTGGACTGGTGCTATAGCTAGTCGCGGTAAAACTATTTGCCTGCTCTTTAGTGCCGTGCTAATTAATGTTAGTGGCAATATTATCAGAAACGCTTTACTAACAATTTTTTATGGTACAGGTCAGGATGAAGCTTTTCATTGGTTCCATGAATCATGGGGTGGTGATATGTATTCTATCTGTATGTTAAGTTTATTATTTCCGATTATGAATTTGATAGATGATTATTTCACAAATTCAGTCGATTTTCCAAATCAACCTGAATAATTAGGGCTGGCTGAAAAAGTCTGTTGGTGAGCTTAGGCAATGGGGAATAGGCAATAGTTGCAGCTATTAATTTTTATAAATTTTTCCAAGTTTTGTGAGAAAAAATCCAGAATTTTCAAGATTAATTTAATAGTTTTTTGACACTTTTTGTTACCATGAAAAGCCTTTAATCTTTGTCTTTTAATGCTTTTAGATTTAATCAGTAAGCAATGTAATTTCTGCTTAAATAGTTATGGATAAAGGAAGACAGAAATATGGGAGAGGAATTTGGAAAATCAACTTTTAATAACCGGACTTGGTATAAAATTCAAGAGAATTGTGTTATGGTTAATAGCTTAAAAAGATTGCACAGATATAAACTTTCACAAGTAGTATTAGTATTGTTTCTGCTAATTATTTTAGTAGTGGGAACTGTACCTGGTTACATAACCGGAAAATGGTCTTGGAAAAATACAGCAAAAATTACTAATCTCAAAGACTTAAAACAAATCAAAGAAGAGGGATTAACTATTTCTGATTTGCCAACAATATCTCATGAACAATTGTTAATTGCTGACCATAAGTGGTTGGAGCAAAAAGTTAAAAATAATGAGCAATCTATAGTCTTATTACTATTAACTCCAAACGGACCAAAAGACAAGCCCGAAGTAGAATGGATGGATATAAATGGGTTCTATCGTTGGAAAACAGATTCCGAAAAAAGAGTTAAATTTACTGTAGAAATACCAAAAGATGGCAATGGAATTACAAACCGAAAAAAGCAATCTTCTAATGTAGAGGCTAAATTTTTTCGAGCCTGGACAAATAAACAAACTTTTGCAGTAATGCAGTGGTATGCTTGGCCTGGAGGAGGAAGTCCAGAAACTGGTGATTGGTTTTGGCAGGATAGATTAGCTATGATATCTAAAAAGCGTGTGTCTTGGGTAGCAGTTAATATATTATTACCTGTTGAACCTCTAGGAAATATTGATCCTTATCTACCACAAATCAAATCTATCGCGCAAAAAACTCAAGCATCATTATGGATAATTAATAATGAATAGTTGATAATAGATAATTTATGGAAATATTTGTCCGAAAAAAGTTGTAGGGGCGGGTTTATTAAAAAGTCTAAAAAAATCTCACTGGTATTGCTAAACCCGCACTTTTATTATGAATA
>NZ_JAYKGW010000244.1:0-51423 GCF_035285525.1 Okeania sp.
TCTGCACAAAATATCTAGGGGCGGGTTTATATAAATCCTAGAATCAGCATGAAAATTTCTGCACAAAATATCTAGGGGCGGGTTTATATAAATCCTAGAATCAGCATGAAAATTTCTGCACAAACCCGCCCCTACTATTTAACAAACTGCCAACTCGCCGATCTTGCGTGTTTCTGGATGATAAAATCCTCAAACAATTTTGTCCTTGGGAACTCCTGCTGCTAATAATTCTCCTGCTATACCATCTTCCATGCCATCGCCATGAATCCAAATTTTATCATCTATAATTTCCAGATGAAGTATGCAACCATGAACCATTTTATGACCCTCTACTTCCATAATCATTAATAAATAACGGTTCTCTTCTCTATCAAAAACGGTTTTTTTCTACTTCGCTACTATAATAGCGTAATTGAGTGTATTCGCTGATTATTTTCTCAATTATTTCTTGATATTTAGTGATGGTATCCATTTAATAATTACCTCCTCTGATTTATTGAAAACTAATAAATTTAAGCGACAGATTTACTCGAATACTGGCGGCCAAATTTCTGATATTGGTAGTTCCCAACCAGGTAATAATTCCGGGATAGTCAATTTATCTTCATTGGTTAAAAGTATCGGTTCTCCAGAAGCACGATATACGGTTACAGTCAAGTTTTTGGGGTCTACTAAAATCCCCACTTGAGAGCCTAATTCAATAAATCTTTGGAGTTTTTCAACCAGAGGTTTAATGTTATCCGATGCTGACCTGACTTCGATAGTTAAGTCAGGAACAATTTCGGCAAAAGCACGGGGCGCTCGACGCATTTTGGCAGCAGGAACAAAGGATACATCAGGACCGCGTAAGTTGCCATCTGGGAGACGAAAACCTGCACTAGAGGCCGTAACATAACCTAGAGCTTTTGGTATTACCCAGTTTTGTAAGAAAAATATTAACCGAGCGACAATAACTTCGGAAACGTAGTCTGATAATCCCATGATGATAATTTGACCGTCAACTAATTCGGTGCGGTAGTCTAGATGGGCTTCTGTTAGTTGTGTTTGGACTTTTTCTAAGTCTGCAACTGTTAGAGACATAAGGCATCTCCTATTACTATTTGAGACTGTTGCTGGGATTATACCAGAAAATTTCTTGATAATGCAATATAAGTTATCAGTTATCACAAAAATACAACCCAGTTGGTATCTTTCTAAGAAAATGTTTGATTTTTAGGTGAACCCAGAAACCGGATTTATTTGCGTAACTCCTATTTCTAAGAAAATGTTTAATTTTTTTGGCAAAAGAACAGAAGATTAACTTTGTGGTGTTATATTAACAAAGTAAGAACAGCCAAATAATATCCAAAACCTTATCAGTGGAGGAAAAACCATGCTCGATGACAGTGAATCTCTCAATCTAATGCCCACTTTCGGACTGGAACAAATGGACTCTTTCCCACCTGTAACTTTTGTGGGGGAAGTATCTGTAGAAACACAGACAGCAGTGGGGATAATTGAACAAGCGTTAACAGAAGTTCAGAATAATTTAACAAACTTTGCTACTGCTTCAACTTTTGAGACGGATATATTAACAGTCTTTGGGGAGTCGCTAGATGTTGATTTGGGAGAAACAATTATTGATGCTTTGGCAGTTGGTGAGGATTTGCCCCAAATAATTGTAGCGCCAGCAGAACAGATGAATGGTGCAGCGGGGGGTTTTGATTCTCTGAATGGTACGGTGTATTTGGCGGATAGTTTAATTAACCAGGGTTTTCTGCCAGTTGCGGATGTATTGGTGGAAGAGTTCGGACATTTGGTTGACTCCAAGTTGAATATAATAGATACTCCAGGAGATGAGGGAGCGTGGTTTGCAGCCAAGGTTCGTGGTGATGTTTTGAGTGATGAGGATGTGGCGCAGTTGCAGCAGGAAGATGATAGAATGAGAATTTTTGGTGTGTTGGTTGAGGTGGAGGCAAATACAAGTTTAGTTCCTGGAGTGATTAGGGATCAAATTGGTCAACTTCTAGAGCGAGATACCTTTACTTTTCAAGGTCAAGCAGGGGATGTAATTAATCTGGGGTTACAGCATGAAACTTCGGGTATCGAACTATTGCTATTAGACCCTAATAATTCGGAACTCAGCTCGTTCGATATTTCTCGGTATTCTTCTTTCAAGGAAACTGGCGATATCACTTTAACCCAAAGCGGAACTTATACAATAATTATTGATGGCAGCGGTGCTAGTACGGGAGACTACACTTTGGCTTTGGATACAATGGAGTCAAAATCAGCAACTCCCATATCTGGAAACGGTACTTTGACTGGCACTATTAACTTTATGGTAGAGCAAGATAACTATACTTTTCAAGGTCAAGCAGGGAATGTAATTAATCTAGGGTTACAGCATGAAACTTCGGGTATCGAACTATTGCTATTAGACCCTAATAACTCGGAACTCAGCTCGTTCGATATTTCTCGGTATTCTTCTTTCAAGGAAACTGGTAACATCACCTTAACCCAAAACGGAGCTTACACGGTAATTATTGATGGTAGCGGTGCTAGTACGGGAGACTACACTTTAACATGGTTTGGTTTACCTGATGTTACATCTACTACCCCTAAACTATCCATCAGCGATACCAAAATTCCCGAAGGCGATCGGGGTAGTAAAAATGCTCAATTTACCGTCAGTATGGATACTCCCACCAGTCAAACGGTGACGGTAAACTACGCAACCGCTAACCAAACCGCCAAAGCAAATCAAGACTACAAAACAACTAAAGGCACACTTACTTTCCAACCAGGAGAAACTACTAAAACTATTGATGTGCCAATCTTGGGTGACACTAAAGCTGAACCCAACGAAAAATTCCAACTCCAACTCAGCAAACCCCAAAACGCTAAACTTAAGGATAAAGTAGGTATCGCGACTATTACCAATGATGATAAAACTCAACCCAATATTTCTGTGAGCGATACCAAAATAGTTGAAGGCGATCGAGGTCGCAAAAACGCTAAATTCCAAGTCACCCTTGATGCTAAGTCTGATGACACCGTCAAGGTTAACTACGCAACTGCTAACCAAACTGCGAAAGCGAACCAAGATTACAAAACAACTAAAGGTATTCTCACTTTCAAACCTGGTGAAACCAAAAAGACCATAACCGTTCCTATCTTCGGAGATGACAAGATTGAACCCAACGAAACTTTCAACCTCAACCTGAGCAAACCTAAAAATGCTCAAATAAAAGACAAACGAGGTATCGGTACTATCCGCAATAACGATTTCGCTAGGGTTTCTATTCAAGATGCCGAAATAACTGAAGGGGATAATGGCAAAAAACAACTAAAATTTGATGTCACCCTTGATGCTAAAGCTAAGGAAAAGGTAGAGGTGAGTTACGCTACCGCCGACAGAACTGCGAAAAAAGGTTCGGACTACGAACAAACTCAAGGTAAACTCGTTTTCAAACCGAATCAGAAGAAAAAGACGGTGACTATTCCTATTTTGGGGGATTTATCTCAGGAAGATACTGAAAATTTTATTGTTAATCTCAGTAAACCTAAAAATGCTAAGTTGGGAGATAAACGCGCTATTGGTACGATTAAGGATAATGACAACAGCATTGGTGGCGGTAGTTTCCAGACCGCTATAGATTTAGGTAAACTCACAGAAGAAAAAGTTATAGTTGACGAAATAGGTTTTAGCGAAGCAGGCGATCGCGATACCAATGATTTCTACCGCTTTGAAACTAAGAGGGAAGGCAGATTTTTCTTATTCCTGGATGATATGTCACAAGATGCCAATGTTGAACTTTATGGCAGTAGCGAAGAATTGATCAATCAATCTAAAAACGACGACATTGAACGAGAAAAAATTGACACCATTTTAGATCCTGGTACCTATTATGTCCGGGTATATCCTCATGTAGGGGCTCGCACTGATTATCGTTTGAGTTTGAATTTGATTTAATTAACCAGGAGTTATGCAAAGAAACCCGGTTTCTTGTAGAAACTGGGTTTCTGGGTTTGTATTGTGTAACTCCTTTTAAGTAATTGATAATCAGGACTTACGCAACTGCAAGGGATTTTACATTGCGACCGAAGGGAAGCAATCTCAAGCCCCTGTTTTTTGTAGCTCATGGCTTTAGTCCTAATAATTTAAAATTTTGCTGAAATTGCAATCTAATCCAGCGATCGCTACAAAACTAAAATTGTGGTTTAGGAGCTAGGAAGTGGGGAAGACCTCTCCCCCAACCCCTCTCCTGCAAGGAGAGGGGAGAAATGCTCCCGGTTGGGGGGTTAGGTTTTTTCTCAATACCCCCTTGATATTCTACCGAACATAGTGTATAAGAATATGGATGCCAAATAATATCCAAAATCTACCAGTAGAAGAAAAACTATGATGAATGACACCGAATTTCTCGATATAACGCCCGTCCTCGGACTACAACAAATCCACAATATGCCAGATATAGCTTTTCTAGGGGAAGTATCTGTAGAATCAGAGACAACAGTGGAAATAATTGAAAAAGCGTTAGCAGAAGTTCAGAATAATTTAATAGACTTTGCTACTGCTTCAACTTTTGAGATGGATATATTAACTGTGTTTGGGGAGTCAGTGGATGTTGATTTAGCAGAAACAATTATTGATGCTTTGGCAGTTGGTGAGGAGTTACCCCAAATAATTGTGGCGTCCGCAGAAGAGATGAATGGTGCAGCGGGTGGTCTTGATTCTATGAATGGTACGGTGTATTTGGCGGATAGTTTGATTAATGAGGGTTTTTTGCCTGTTGCGGATGTATTGGTGGAAGAGTTCGGACATTTGGTTGATTCGGAGTTGAATACAATAGATACTCCTGGAGATGAGGGGGAATGGTTTGCAGCCAAAGTTCGTGGTGATGTTTTGAGTGAGGAAGATGTGGCGCGGTTGCAGCAGGAAGATGATAAAATTAGGATTTTTGGTGGGTTAGTTGAGGTGGAGGCAAACACTTCAAAGGTATTCTCTTTAGATGACAGTAAGATTTTCAGTGGCGTTTTAAACGAATCTAATCAGACAGATTACTATCGTTTTGAACTCAGAAATGTTTCAGATTTCAGTGCCTATTTGTATGGATTGACTGGCGACGCAAATGTGTACCTTTATCCAGATTACAATAACAATGGTGTAGTTGATTCTGATGAAAGTTATTTAACTTACAGCAATAACGGTGGTACAAGTGCTGAATCTATAAGCGCAAGGCTGCCAGCTAACAACTATTTGGTAAGGGTTAGTAGCACTAACTTAGCAGAGTACCAACTTCGGCTTGTGAACGAAACCGAAAGTGCTATAAACGTCGGTAATTTAAGGAGTGAGGTTATTTACAGCAAGGATAGCTTGCCGATCAAAGGTACACCTGACAAAACAGATTATTACCGCTTCGAGCTGAAAAAGGCTTCAGACTTCAGCGCTTATTTGTATGAATTGACTGGTGATGTCAATGTGTATCTTTATCCCGACTACAACGACAACGGTGTGATTGATTCTGACGAAGGTTATTTGACTTACGGTAATAATGGTGGAACAACTGCCGAGTCTGTAACTGAAAGATTATCTGCTGGAAAATACTTAGTAAAAGTTAGCGGCGACTCTTCTACTTCGACAGAATACCAACTGCGACTTGTGAATGAATCTGGTAGCGCTGTCAATGTTGGGAATTTACAAAAAGATGCGATATACAAAGATGTTGTTGGGGCAAGAAAACCGACTGATAAAACAGATTATTACCGCTTCGAACTGAAAAAAACTTCATACTTTAGTACTTATTTGTACGGATTGACTGGGGATGCTAATATCTACCTTTATCCTGACTACAATGACAATGGTGTAGTTGATTCTGATGAAAGTTATTTAACTTACAGCAATAACGGTGGTACAAGTGCTGAATCTGCAAGCGCAAGGCTATCTGCAGGTAACTACTTGGTAGGAGTTTATAGCAACTCTTCTGTTTCGACAGAATACCAACTGCGACTTGCGAACGAATCTGGTAGTGCTGTAAATGTTGGGAACTTACAAAAAGATGCCATCTACAAAGACATTGTTGGTGAAAGAAACCCAGCTGATAAAATAGATTATTACCGCTTTGATCTAAAAAAGGCTTCAGACTTCAGTGCTTCTTTGTATGGGTTGACTGGTGATGCAAATTTGTACCTTTATCCAGATTACAACGGCAATGGTGTAGTTGACTCTGATGAAAGTTATTTAACTTACAGCAATAACGGTGGTACAAGTGCTGAATCTATAACTACGAGGCTATCTGCGGGTAAATATTTGGTGAGTGTTTACAGCAGCTCTCCGACTTCTACAGAATATCAACTTCGACTTGTAAATGAATCCAATGGTAGCGGAAACGAAAGTGATATTGTTGAATATCCTGAAAAAATTCCAGCGACAGTTGAATTTCCTGAAGAAAGGCTCAAACCTATTTCAGTTAACGATACTTCAAAAGGTCAAAACGAAGCAACCCCTAAAATAGCTATCAGCAACGCGAACATCACTGAAGGCAACAAAGGTCGCAAAAACGCCAAATTTACTGTCACCCTTGACAATGAAAGTGACAACACAGTTCAAGTAAACTACTCAACCGCCAACGATACCGCCAAAGCAGGAAAAGATTACCAGAAAACTAATGGTACTCTTACCTTCAAACCAGGTCAAACCAAAAAGACTATAAAGGTTCCTATCCTGGGCGACACTATCGAGGAAAGCAACGAAAAATTTAACCTCAACCTCAGCAAACCAAAAAATGCCACACTTTTAGATAAACGAGGCATCGGTACTATTCGCAACGATGATAAAACTCTACCCAAAATATCCATTGGCGACGCCCAAATAACCGAAGGCGATAACGGCAAAAAACAACTCAAATTCGACGTTACTCTCAGCACTACAGTGAACCAAAGAGTTGAAGTAAATTATGCCACCGCCGACGACACTGCCGAAAAAGGTTCCGACTACCAAAAAACTAAAGGTAAACTCGTTTTCAAACCCAACCAGAGGAAAAAGACTATAACTGTTCCCATTTTAGGTGATACTCTCCAGGAAGAAGATGAAACCTTCACCGTCAACCTCAGCAAACCTAAAAATGCTAAATTGGGAGATAGACGCGCTATTGGTAAAATTAAAGACAATGAAAAAGGAAATCCCAAAAACCCAGATGATGGTGATACCTTTGATGTTCCCATCAACTTAGGCCAACTTGTGGAGAGAGAGGTAATCACCAATAACATCGGCACTACCGAAGGTCTGTACCGCGACACTGACGACTACTACCGCTTTAAAATTAACCGCGAAGGTACTTTACGGGTATTTATGGATAGTTTGTTTGAAGATGCTAACGTGGAATTATTAGGAAGTAAGCAAGAACTGATTAGTCAGTCAGAAAATGAGGGTTTAGCAGCGGAAGAGATTATTCAAACATTAGACCGTGGCGTTTATTATGTGCGGGTATATCCTAGCGGTGGCGATCGCACTCCTTATCGTTTGAGCTTAACCCTGATTTAATAAACTAGGAGTTATGGAAAGAAACCCGGTTTTTGGGTAACTTAAATTATAGCACCAGCATCCTGCTTGTTTTACCAAACAGGCAAGATGCCTGTGTTACTGGGGGCGATCGCTAAAAACTACTTACCAAAAAATTAAAGTAATCCTTATGGGACTTACCAAAGAATTACAGCCGTTTTCATTTAGGTGAACCACAGTAGGGAGGTTACATGCAATGTCCCTACTGGATTTTAATTATGGCGATATGGTTCAGGCATTTGAAAAGCACTGTAATAAGGTTGAAAAATCAGCGCTTTTTGGGCGCATAGTTAGGCAAAAAAATTACTCCCTACCTCCCTACCTCCCTATCTCCCCATCACCCTATCTCCCTATCTCTCCACAACTCTATTGACATACTTAAACGTAGAACCACCCGCAACCCGAGTTCGTTTAGCTGCCACAGTCCACAACTCCAAAGCAATATCCTCAAAACTTTGCCCATCAGCTTCAAGCATCCGCGAAATCATGCTAATTTTCCCAAAAGCCCAAAATAAACCTGCTTCGAGCAAATATGGCTCATTGGTTTCCTCATGTACCCGAAAGTCATACAAAGAATAATCGCGACAGCCCAAGGCAATATGAGCTGTTTTCGCTGCATTCGCTACTTTTTCAAATAACTCTGGGGTAACATTTGCCGGACAAACTTGTTTAGCTACAGGTTTCTCAGGTTGCTTTTCGGGAGTGCCGTCTGATCCTAGTTCTAATTTATCATGTAAAGTTCTAATCGGGTTTTCCTTTGTAACCAAATATTCTATCATTGGTAAGACTTGCCATTCACCCTTGCGCTCAACTACACCAACACGCAATTCTCTTCCCGGAATGTAATCTTCAACTAACAAAGTATCATCTAGCTCAAACCCTTTATCTAATGCTGCTTCTATTCCAGTTTCATCCCATACCAATGTTATCCCTAGAGAATTATCTTCTGAAGTTGGCTTAACTACAAAAGGAGGCTTCATGGTTACAGTATCTCCCCGTCGTAGTTGCTGTGCTTTAGCTACTTGTACTCCAGACACTGAGACAATGTTGCGTGTGTGAGCTTTGTTAGTAGCTAGTGCCGTACAATGAGATGCCGAACCAACTACAGGTATACCTAGCATATCCTCGAAAAATGCTCGGAAACTGGTCATCCCAGGAAAGCAAAACATGTGTGGAATTACAACATCAATTTCAGGTAGTCGGGGAATCATGTCTTGAAATGATATTTTCTCAGACAATGAATCTAAGGATGCTCCCAACTGCCAAAAACCATCTGGATGTACGACTGCATAATAACTACTAACACCAACTGGTTGCACTACTTCTTTGGCGTAGAGTATTGATAAGTTGTAATAAAAGTTAGATACACGGGAACCTGCGAGGTGCAAGACTCGTAATGTAACCGTTGTGTCTGAGGACAGATGTTGATTTTGATTCACTATTTCTGATTTCATAACTAAATTATTCTGTATTGTTTTGATTAAAAAAGGAACCCAGAAACCCGGTTTCTTTGTTCTGGTAGAAACCGAGTTTCTTTGCGTAAGTCCTGTTAATTAGAAGACTTAATTTCTGGATTTACAGAAGATCTACTAGAGATTGCCAAAGACATTCCCAATAAAATTATCATAAAACTTACCAAAGTTGAGAAGTTAAGATTTTCTGAGAAGATTACCCAACCTTCTACTGCACTGAGAAAGGGAATAAATAATGCAGTCAAGCTAGTAAACCCAGGAGATAATTTTTTCAGACAATATACCCAAAGTCCTATGCCTAGCATTTGACTAATAAGAGCTTGACCAATAACTGAAAGCCAACCACTTAATGAACTGGGAAAAAGTTGATCCTCAGTAATTAGAACTACAGGTAATAGTAATAATGCACTTGTTGTTGAAGACCAGGACATAATTGTCACTGGGCTAAACTGGTTACGAAGTTGCTTAATAATGAGCGGGTGTATGCCAAAAAATACTGCTGAAAGCAAGGCTGCTAAATCTCCTAATAGTTCTGCACTCATTCTCAATGAGAAAAGGTCATTTACATCTAACAAAGCAGAACCAAAAATTGTGACAAACATACCTAACATAAATCGGCGATCGACGGTTTGACTCAAAGCTAACCATCCTCCTAGAACAGTAAAAATTGGCACCAAATTATGAATAAGAGTAGAGTGAGCAATACTTGTCTGAGTTAAAGACCAAGCCCAAAACATCAAACCAATGGATAAAATAACCCCATCTGCTATCAGTAGTTTGGCTGCCTTAGCTAGATGGGGTTTCTCTGATTCAATTTGAGTCTCATTTTTTCGTTTTCGGTAATGGATGGTTATAAATCTACTTAGTAGCCCAAAAGCAATAGCTGCAATCCAAAAACGATTGAATATTGTAGCATTCGGACTGAGATCATATTCGCTTAAACGGATGAAAATTGGTGAAAAAGATAGACAGATTAGACCACCAAATAATGCAGCTAAGGAGTCTATCGGTAATAACGATAAATGGTTAAATTGTAATGCTTTAGCTTGAGTGTTCATTTTTCTCCTGATATCATGTCCGGTTGAATAGTTACATTTCGGACGAAGGAAGGCAGCTATGCTGAATGCAGAAGCTTTTCTACTATTTTTACCTTGATTTTATACACCCACGGTGCCCGAAAAATCAGATGCTAACTGACATGATATGATTTATAAAATTAACAAAAATAAAATCAATTTTGATCGGTAAATTACAGCGGGTTCCAGTTTGGTGAGGTATAGCAATGTGCGCACTTAATATTTAAATATTATTTTTTGTACACTTTGTCTAGAATCGACTTTGAGCTGGGCTTTGTAAATACCTGATCGCTCATTCCTATACATCCGCGCGAGCAAAATGTACTGTTCCCCTACTCTCTACTCCCTAAATTTGCAATTCCATAAACAATAAAACCTGCTGCCATACCAGGAAATACTTCATAAATAGCACTTGATAAGTTAAGTCCTACATTCCAGATAATAGAAACGACTATACCAGTAATCATCATTGTTATTGCCACTGGCAAGCTTACAGGTTTTTGCCATACCCGCAATACCAATAACGGACCTAAACCACAAGCTAAAACTGACCAAGAAAAAATTACCAAACCAAATACACTCTTGTTTGCTGTGAGAGCGATCGCCAACACAATACCACTAACAAGTAGGGTAGCAATTTTAACTTTCCTATAAGATTGAGTAGCACGGGGAACTAAATCTTGACTGAGAGCAGCAGAACATGATAATATTTGGGAATCTGCTGTGGAAATAGCTGCTGAAAAAAGTCCTGCTAACATCAAACCTATCAAAATTGTTGGCAATAATTCTATGGATAAATTCGGTAATGCTAATTCTGGGTCTCCAGATGTCATTAAGTCAGGCAACAAAACTCTGGCAGTTAGTCCTATACCAAAAGCTGTAGCAGAATTCATTTGACCGCAGATAAATTTTATGTTACGAGCTAAGGCTACATTATCTGCGGAGTCTATTGCCATTCCTCTCACCAATATATGAGGTTGACCAACTGCACCAAACCCTGCGACTACCCATCCCAAAAAGTAAGGAACAAATCCCCAACGTAAATTAGCAGGTATCCAGTTTGTCAAGTTAGGATCGATAGCATTAAGTTTGACCCAAAGTTCTCCAAATCCTCCACAGGCAATTAAACTTACGATAAACAGAACCCACAAAGACCCGATCATTAAAACTGCTTGCACGGAGTCAGTCCAGATAGAAGCTCGGATACCTCCTGCAAAACAGTAGGCTACCACAATTACAGATCCAATAATAATCCCTACTTGATAGTTCCACCCAAATATGGCATTCAATCCTTTGCTTGCTGCTACCAGTTGAGCTGAGGCATAAGTACCGAGAAATACTATGATGATTAAGGCTGAAATTATTCTAATCCAGCGCCCCTGATTTTTCTGCCCCTGATTTTCTTGACCTAAAAATGAAGAAACTGTATCCGAATTTGTTTCCTGAGAAACTAACCTCAACCTCCTAAATATTAACCACCAAGCAATATAGTCTCCTATCGCCCAAGCTATGGGTATCCAAATAGAAGCAAATCCCACCTTGTAGGTAAAACCAATTACGCCAATAAACAGATATCCACTTTGACCTGTTGCCATTGCTGATAGTGCTGTTAACCAGGGATTGACATTTCTACTTGCTAGTAAGTAATCTGTTGTTGTGTTTTGTTTTTGGGTTGCCGAATATATACCAACTAATGTAAATGACAGTAAAAAGGCAATAAATGTTATGGCAATCCAAATTTGTTTTTCCATAATTTTAGGTCAATTGCTAGGGAAAACTCAGGATTGACATCCTCTCCTTTTCAAACCAAATTTATTCTAGCATCGAAAATTAAAGTTTAATAAAAAAACTATAAATTATATTTTTTTTCTTAATTTACTTTTTATTAAATGAAAAACAAATTAGCTTTGATATAAACAGGACTTACGCAAAGAAACCCGGTTTCTACGAGAAATTGTTGTTTTGAACAGTAAGAATCTAGGAGAAACCAGAAACCCGGTTTCGCGTGGCTTTAGTCCCGATCAAATCAATCTGTTTTTTTAGCGATCGCTCTATGATTACTAATTTTTGAATATGTACCTCACAATAACAGAAATCACTAGCTCTAGTAGGTTTGGTTAAGGTACGAAACAAGGGCAAAAATTTTGTGTATTAGGGTGGGTTTATATAAACCTTAGAATAAGCATGAAAATTTCCGATCAAACCCGCCCCTACATATTGCACCATTTTAGCAGACGTAGTAAATTAATAATTAGAAATAGTTTTAACTACCAATTGTTAATTATTAATAATTAATTATTTAATCTCCCCCCAATTCTAGCAGCAGACGTAGGTTGGGTTTCGTACCTCAACCCAACATTAGTAAATTAATAATTAGAAATAGCTTTAACTACCAATTATTAATTATTAATTATTAATTATTTAATCTCCCCCCAATTCTACCAGTTTTCCAATATTAAAATCAATTCTAATCCACCCTTTTAACTTTGGCAAATTACCTAATAAAAGTAAAGGAATTTGCCAGTGGTGAACCATTAAAAATGGTAAAGGATCGCTAACTTGAAAAATACCATCTGTTCCTTGATTAATTCTTTGAATCCAAGCCTTGAATTGTGCTAATGACTTAATCCCTGTCAATCTCCATAATTCATGGTAAGTCCAATAAGTAGGTTTACTATTTGGCAGCGGAATTATTGCAGATTCATTCTCATTTTCACTATCTTTTAAATAAGCATTCGCCACCCCTGGATGGTCGTGAAAAGTTGTAATAGCTGAGTGAGTTCTAGGATTACATTCTAAAGGAAAAACTCGACCATCTTCTGTTTGAATAAAATCAAAAGACATTTGCCCAGTAATATTTAATTCCCCTACAAATTTCTTTACCCAATCATAAATTTGCGGATTATCAACATGGTCATAATTTACTTGAAATTCTGATGATTCACAACAGCAATAGACTCTAAGTTTCCCTTTTCTGACAGTGCTATGGGTACAATATTCTTTACCTTTAATAAACTCTTGCATAATCCAAGGTTGCTCTTCACTAATAGGCAAACTTTTGAGAAATTGTTCCATTTCTGCTTTGGAATCCATAGGCAATTTTGTCAAATTTAAACGCAGCACTGAATTGTAAGGAATGCTTTTCAAAATATATCTACTTCCATCAGCAGCAAAGTCAAAATTAAGAACTTGTTCTGGGTCTGTAATTAAAAAAGATTTAGGTACAGACAAACCAAAACTTTTAGCTTTTTCGATAAAAGTAAACTTATTATCTAACATTTCAGTAATCTCAGTATCAAAGTGCAAAACTTCACAATGTTCAGATAAAAGAGGTTTTGCTAAAGATTCATAATAGCTTCCTGCTGGACTAGATACAGGAATAAATACATCTATATTTTCTTTTTTGACAATATCTAATAATCCCTGACAATAACCATCCCAATCTTTCTCAGGTGCAGGTATTGTATAGAAACCTGTAACAGCATTAGAAAATCTATTTCCTGATAACCAATATTTATTTGCTTCTAGGATAAAAACTTTATGACCTGCTGCATGAAATGAACGGGCAAGTTGCAAACATTTTGCCATTTTTGCCCCTGTAATTAAGATATTTTTCGGATTTTCTGCTACTACTTTTTTGGTAAATGGTAGACTTATAAAATTCCAGATAAGTGAAGGTATTACCTTCAATAAATTAAATGGTAAAAGAACTAATAATAAAATAATAGTTCCGATATTTTGGAACAGTGCATAAGCACGTCCCTGAATAAATAATATTAGTGCCATATTAGTAGTTTTATAGAAATAAAAAAAAGTTAAAAATATCAGGACTTACGCACACCAAACCCAGAAACCCGGTACGAGGGTAGATGTTTATAGTTCAAAACAACGGTTTGTCCTAGAAACCGGGTTTCCCATGCGTAAGTCCTAAATATATGATTGTGTAAGCATGCAGCCGTCAGCTAGCTACTGGTAGTCCATTATTTTATCTTAAATAATGCAATAGTAGGGGCGGGTTTGATCAGAAATTTTTCTGCTTACTCTAGGATTTATATAAACCCGCCCCTGAAACGGCAGCCTATATCATGGGGCGGGTTGATCTGACTTAATGCGTGAAAACTCGTTAACTTTCGTTATGATTTTTCGGGAACCGTAACCCGCTTCTACAGAACCTGATTCCCTAATGCACCATTTCAGGCGTGTCAGTCGAGTAGGGTTTGTTTTCGGCCTTTGAGCCGACATGAAACGCTGCGCGACATGAAAAGCGTTGGCGCAGCATTCCCCAAGAAAACGTAACACACCAATCAAATATATCATGACTAAAGCCATGAATGCTATTATTAGGGTGTGTTTTGCGTTCCGCAAAGCTCCGCTTTATATGTCGGCTCAAGCGCCGAAACGCTACGCGACATGTGAAGCGCACAACGCACAACGCACCCACACATTATATATAGTACCTTTGCCTAAGTCCTGATATATAGAGTTGTTGCGTAAGTCCTAAAATATATGATTTAGGACTTACGCACGAACACTATTTTTAGGGTGCGTTTTGCGTTCCGCAAAGCTCCGCTTTATATGTCGTCTCAAGCGCCGAAACGCTACGGGACATGGAAAGTATATCTCGTAACTGAGCAAGACTCTATATATAGTGCCTCCCGTGTAAGTCCTGAATATATGATTTAGGACTTACGCATGAACGCTATTATTAGGGTGTGTTTTGCGTTCCGCAAAGCTCCGCTTTATATGTCGGCTCAAGCGCCGAAAGGCTGCACGACATGAAAAGCGCACAAAGCACAAAGCACCAAGACTCTATATATAGTGCCTCCCGTATAAGTCCTGTAATTGTAGGAATTTTCACAAGTAGCAGGAAAAATGCCCGCGTGGGTGTATTGAACCAAGGTAAAACTACTTTCGTCTAATAATAGTCACTCCATCTCTTAGAGGCAATAAAACTTGTTCTACTCTGGGGTCTTCTGCCACAAAACGATTAAATTGAGCGATCGCTTCACCATTAGTAGTACGTTTTTCTGGAGGGAGATAAGGTTGTCCTTGGAGTAAAGTATTATCAACAAAAATAAACCCATTTGGTGCTAATAAACCTGTATCCAAGAGCATTTGAAAATATTCTATATACCCTCCTTTATCAGCATCAATAAACACTAAGTCAAAGGATTCTCCTGCATCTGCCAACTTTTTCATAGTTTCTATAGCTGGAGCAACTTCGATTGATATTTTACTACCATCAGGAGACTTGTCAAAACAAGCTCTAGCAAAGTCAGATACATATTGATCGACTTCACAAGCAACCATTCGCCCATCTTCTGGTAATGCTTCTGCCATTGCTAATGCTGAATATCCAGTAAACATTCCGATTTCCAGAATACTTTTGGCTCCAGTCATATAAACAAACATTTTTAAAGTTTGCCCCTCAATATGCCCAGATAACATTTCCTGTTCTAACTGACGTACAGTCTCACTATTAGAAAATCTTAAATTCCAGGGTTCTTGGCGAGTCTTTTCTGCTAATGCTGCCAAAGCAGTTGACTCTTGAGTAGTCATGTCCTCTATATAAGGGTCAAGACCTGCTCCTAATTCATAAGCTTCTTTAATAGCATCAGCTAGCTCGGATGGTACTTCTATATTTTCTGCCATCTTGACAATTTTTTCAAGTTGCTGCACCAAAATACCTAATGGTGTAACTGGTCTGGCAGTTTCTGTATTTACAACGGTTGTCATTTCAGTTATTAGTTATTAGTTATTAGTAGTGCATTAGACATCTCCAGAAAAGAGGGAGTAGGGAGTAGGGAGTAGGGGGAAAGAATAGATGATTTTCGTACGATAATTGATTTAATTTTTTATTTTTGGAGATGTCTATTGTTTCACCTAAAATAGTGCAATAGCTTTTTTTGTGACCCCATCCCCCCATCTCCCCATTTTCTAATGCACCATTTAAGATGACACAGTCCAGTAGGGTGTGTTTCGCTACGCGACATGAAAAGCGCACTTCATAACGCAACTACACACTATATGTAGTACATTTCTTTGCATAAGTCCTGTTACTCTAAACCTAGATCGCTGCTCTATCAAACTTACACAAAAAGTCACATAGTGTGACAATTTGATACTTACTCACCTGCTGTACGGACGTTGCATAACAAAAATGCGAACGTCCCTACTGAGGCCGTCGGCGGTTTCTCACCCACAGACATTCACGGTCCTTTGATCCGCAACGCTAGTGCGAAGGGAGTCAGCGGAGCGTAGCTCTGGCCGACCGCATCTCTCGCTATTTATACTTGCGTTTAAATCTCTAGGCAAAGAAACCCGGTTTCTACACTAAATCACTGTTTTGAACAAGAAACATCTAGGAGAAACCGGCTTTCTGGGTTTTGCTGCGTAAGTCCTTTGTCTTTTACTCTAGACCTAAATCACTCAAATACATTTCTTCGCCTTGTCCTTCACCAGGTAAAGCAGCACAATATTTCTTATGCTCCTCAACAGCAGATTCTAAGAACAATGAAGGTACTTCACCAGCAAAACTACAAGAACCAATACCTGTAGGTAGAGGTGCCCATAGACCACTACTACCACGCTTGCGACGCATATTTTTCTGACCTTTAAGCATTAACTCTGTATCTTCGATGATAGGATGGTAAACTGACAAGCCGATAGAAGAACACAAAGCAACGATGCGGTTGCGCTCTGCTTCATTTACCCAACCCATTTCTAAAGCTAGAGTAGCTCCAAAAGCCATACCAATACCTACAGCATGACCGTGCATCAATTTAGCTGCTGGCTCAAAACGAGGACTCCAGGTATGACCGTAAGCGTGAGGTCTGTCTTGATAGGTCTCGAACATATTTGTTCCTTCATGCTTCATGTAGGAATACAAAGCACGATAAATCACTTCATCAGCTATTTTCACTAATTCCTCATCCGCATCAAAGTTGGCAAAATGAGTATCCAATAAACGCTTACCGTATTTTTCCATCAATTCAAATAATACTGGATCATCGGTAACTGCCATTTTAATGATTTCTGCCATTCCATTACGAATATGACCTTTTGCCAGAGTAGCGAATAAAGTACGGTCTACAATAGTTAGTACAGGAGGATGGTAAGCACCAATACTATTCTTAAATAGATTACCATTTGTACAAGTACGAGGAGATGGAGCCGCATCAATAGCTGCCACAATTGAACTTCCAATCATTACATAAGGTGTCCGTCTGTGTTGCAAACTACAAGCTAAACCTGCAACATCACTTAGTACACCACCTCCAATGACTAAAACAGGTTCGTTACGGGATACATCACAACCATCTTTACCCAAGAATGCCAATATTTTATGGACTGTTTCTGGAGTTTTGTCTGATTCCCAAGCACGACAAACAAGCACTTCTAAAGGAATCTCATTTTGATTAAAGTAATTTTTCAGTTTCTCTCCGTATAGCTCATCTACTGTCTTATCGACAACTGCTACACAACGACCACGACTTTTGTAAACTTCAGCTAAAGTAGGATCAGATGGATTTAAAACTCCAGTAACTAATCTTACTTCTGACTGGAGAGTAAATGTTGCATTAATTTGGAATGAACGACCATCTTCTACAGCTCTGATTTCTCCACGGCCATCATACCATTCTGAGGTACGATATTTTTCTGCGTGCTCGCGACGAATACTTGGATCGAATGTAAAGTCGGCTTTTGTGATTTCTTCTTTTACTGGAGTAGATACCATAGTTTTTGGTTGTATTTAGGTAATTGTTTGCATTAGAACTTTAGCTTGCTGCTATCACACAACAAACTCTTGCGACTACACTTGAAGTTAGTATAGTAGCTTAATTTAATACTTGTTTGGGAACTACGCCCAGATAGCGATCACTACGGATATACCTGAAATCACGACTAACCATACAACACATATAGTTGTGGCATAAGTCTCAATTATGATTTATATTGATGATATAACCTAAAGGACTTGCTATTTCTTGGGAGCAGTTTTTCAGTATTGAATAATAGGGTAATTATTTTTGTTGCTATCTTGTGCTTGAATGTTAGTACATATAGCAAATTCCAAATATATGAAGCACAGATTTATTTATTAAATCTTCATAAGTAGCGATTTTTCGGGAACCGTCCATCCTACTCGCTTAAGTGTATCTCATAAAAGTGGAATCCGCTGTAATACATTAAATCTAGATGAATCTTCGTGTAAATCTTTTAAAGAATCACTTTGATCCACCATAAATTTAACAATTTTCCTAAAATAGAATATCCCATTATGCAATCGCTTTTTTATCACAGCAAAACTTAGCTCAGTTTGCTTAACTGTTGATCGCAAAACTGAACTAATGCTTATTGGTTTTTGCTTATAATTGTGGTTCTCCACAATTCTATAGTGGAAAGTTGCTCTTCTTCTTTCTCGTCTAATTTCCACTTTAGATTAGAACCATGATTCACATTTTGATCTGGGTTTAATAGTTTCCTGATAGTTCTGGTGTCTAGCATAGTTGTTAAGTCCTCTGTTTATTACTAAATAACTTACTGATAAGTATTGATTGTGCCAACCTGAACCCTATTGAAAGTTTTTAGTTGGCCTTTAGAGATTTTGCTACTGCTTTTGCTGAAAGGCAAACTCAACAACTGATATTAAGTCCATAGCCAATGAGGGCTTTTCGGTACTTCTTGCCTACTTTAAAAAGTCCTACCTATGGTTAATAGCACATAATATTTTTATAGTCAAGTAATTAACTTAAAAATTAATTTTTTACTCTTGACTCTCAGTTTAACCCTAATTACTACTCTTTTTACTTAATATTAATTTAATAGTTCTTAAGATTTATTAAAAATGTATAAAATTAGTAAATAATTTACATTTTTAACCTTATTTTATAGTAAGATACTTATTTTTTTCAATATAACTATTATCTAGTCCACCTAATGTCCAAGTTAGATATTAGGTATTGGAGTAAGTAGGGTTTGCGGAAAAAATATTTTTAAGGAGATAGGGTGATGGGGAGTAATTTTGTTGTCCAACTCTTCCCCAAAGTAGGCTCCTTTTTGAATCAGAGCTACTCAAAAAGTTGCACTTTTAGGGTTCCCGATAAATCAGAACCTAAAAAAGCTAAAATCTTTAAATGATTTTTGAGAAAAAAAATTGTTTGGGTTTGGTCTCCAAACCCAAACGTAATTGGTCTCCAAACCCAAACTTAAAGGGATTCGGCAACCGAACCCCCTTGGCTCAAATCTGACAATCTATTTAGGATTGCGATATATTGCCAAGAATAACTTTTGATAAAAATAATATGGGGAACCAAGAATATCTAGCTTTACTCAATTGTGGCGTCATTGCTTGGAATGAATGGAGGGATAAAAATCTACATTTACAACCCGATTTTACTAATGCTAACTTAAGAGGTTTAAATTTAGAAGGTGTTAATTTTCAAGGAGTAAATTTAACGGGAGCTAATCTATCTTTATGTAAACTGATTAATGCTAATTTTATAGATGCTAATTTAACTTCAGCAGAACTGATTAATGCTAACTTAACTGCTACTAATCTTCAAGGTGCTAACTTAAGAAATGCTAATTTTATCTCTGCCGATCTCAGAAACGCTAATTTAAGTGAAGCGGATTTAGTTAATGCTAATTTAATTGGAACTGACTTACAAAATTCTAATTGTCGATATGTTGATGGAACTTCTGCTAACCTGAGCAGAAGCAATTTAGCTAACGCAGATTTCAGAGAAACCAACTTCAGTTATGCTAATTTCAGTCATGCTAATCTTTATCAAACTGAATTAATTAAAGCATATTTTTACCAAGCTAATTTATACCATGCAAATCTAATTAGAGCTAGTCTAAGTAGGATTTATTTATCCAATTCTTCTTTAAGAGCAGCAAACCTTTATAGAGCAGATTTGAGATTTGCTGAACTAAGAAAAGTTGACCTGCAAAACGCAAATTTACAAGAAACTTATTGCCGAAGTATTAATCTCAATCAAGCTATTTTAACTAGAGCAGATTTGAGAGGAGCAAATTTGAGAGGAGCAGATTTGAGAAAAGTCGATCTTAGTGATGCTTTAATTGATAATATTAATCTTGTAGATGCTAATCTTCAGAAAGCAATTATGCCTGATAGTAAAATTAATTAGGGTCTGCTGAAAAAGTCTTGATCAGGAGATGGGGTGATGGGGAGAGGTAGGGAGTAATTTTTTTGCCCAACTATGCTATAAGCCCAAAACCCCCTCTTTTTTAAACCTTTTTGACCTAAAAGCTGACACTTTTTCCAGACTTAAAATTCCTAAAAACTTTGTCTGTAAAGGCTTTCAGTTTTATTCAGCCAGCCCTACTAATTAGGGTTGGCTCAAAAAAGCAGAACGTGGTCCGGGTGGGAACACAGAGGCAATAGGAAAAATTATTTTTCCTTGATTTTTCTACCCTTGGTCTCCCTAAAATAAATCGTGACTTTATGATTTTTCGGGAACCGTGCTTAAGAAACCTAAAATCTGGTACTTTTTCCCGACCAGAAAATGCTAAAAGCTTTATCTAGAAAGGCTTTTATATTTCCATACGCCAGCCCTAATTAGAGTTTGCGTATGGAAGTTTTTTTGCTAGAGTAGAAAGTAGATAGGGACATTGCATCCAACGTCCCTTGATGTTTAACTTATTCATTAGGACCATCTAGTATTTCTTGTACCTCAATATTAGTTTTACCTAAAATTCTGGCTATAGGTGCTATTAAAGTGTTGTCTACTGGTTTGCCAGCATAAATATCCTTGAGCTCTTCAGGAGAAATTTTGTGAATATCACAGAATTTAATAAACTCATGGCCACTCACTTGTAGCTGATCTTGCCTTTCCCGCAGTAAAAGAGCGATCGCTCTTGGTCCATATTTAGGTCGTTCCGCTAAAGCTATATATTTCTGCATTAAGTCATTAACTCTCGTTCTTTTTCCTCCTACCCGTCGCAATAAATCCAGACAAGCTAATCTCAGAGCTTTGCGTAACCTTTCTTGCTCATTCATAACTTCGAGAATTTCCTCAGCATATTCGGGTTTACAAATGCCTACTAATTCTCCTTGATTTAAAATTGGCACATAGAAACCCATTCCACATTCCCAAGGTGATTCTTCTTTGGTCATCATGCCTAAGTCTCCCAGTTTTCTTGAACTTGCTAGAATCAGATTAATATACAGAACTTACACATTAACACTATTAGTAGTGGACTGTTTCATCTGAAATGATGCCATAAATGTAGGTTTGGTTGAGGTACGAAACAAGGGCAAAAATTTTTCTCCCCTACTTCCTAATGCACTATTTTAGGTGAAATAATCCATCAGTTAGCTTACTTCGTAACCCACCAAAACTCTATATATAGAGTCTTTGCGTCAGTCCTGATGTACTAAGTTAATAGTTGCTAAATAAGTATTTTATTTTATAAAAAAAACGAGAACTCTGTCCTCGCTTTTGGCTCGCAATTTCAGTTTAGATAAGTCATTCCACTTATCATAAAGTTAACCTAATGTCAACTACACTGACATAGGAGTAGAACTGGATGCTGCCAACTCCTGTAAACGCTCCTGTTGATCTTGAGTAATGCAAGCTTGAATCACATTTTCTATATCTCCCTCCAGAAGAGGTGCCAGAGAAAAGTTTTGACTCAAACGGTGATCTGTCGCTCGATTGTCTTTATAATTATAAGTACGAATTTTTTCAGAACGGGAACCAGTACCTACTTGGGATTTCCGCATAGAACTTACTTCTGCTTGTTGCTCACTCAACTTAATTTCATAAAGTTTAGCCCGCAAAATTTGCATTGCTCGCTCTCTGTTTTGTAGCTGACTCCGTTCCTGAGTACAAAAAATTCTAATTCCTGTAGGTTTGTGAAACAAGTCCACTGCAGTTTCCACCTTGTTCACATTTTGTCCACCAGCTCCACCAGAACGAGCAGTTGACAGTTCAATATCTTTTGGATCTATTTCAACTTCTACATCATCCACCTCTGGCATAATAGCTACTGTTGCTGTAGAAGTATGTACCCTTCCACCTGCTTCTGTCACTGGTACTCTTTGAACCCGATGAACCCCCGCTTCAAACTTGAGCTTACTGTAAACTTGCTCCCCTTTAATTTCTAAAATTGCTTCTTTAAAACCACCCATGTCTGCTAAAGACTCACTCAGCAAACTTACCTTCCAATTTTGAGTCTCTGAATAGCGGGAGTACATTCTGACCAAATCTCCTGCCCAAATACTGGCCTCATCTCCCCCTGTACCAGCTCTAATTTCCAACATAATGTTTTTATCATCGTTGGGGTCTCGTGGCAGTAAAGCAATTTTCATCTGAGTTTCCAGAGATTCTAGTTTAGCTTCCAACTCTTCCGTTTCCAACTTAGCCATCTCTTGCATTTCTAAGTCGCCACCAGCTTCTTTCAATATTTCTTTAGCATCAGCTAATTCTTCTTGAGTATTTTTCCACTCTTCATAATGGTTAACAACTTCTTCTAAAGAAGATCGTGCTTTAGCTACTTTTTGAAACTCACTAGGGTTTTTCGCAATATCTGGATCAGCTAAACGTAGAGTTAATTCATTATAAGTTTGCTCTACAGATTTTAATTTATCTAATAAATATGTTTCAGCCATTGTCAGTTGTCCTGTATCTAAAATATTGGTGTATTTATTTATAGGGAATTTTATTGGATATTTTTATGTTAATTATTGTCTGTGATATTTGATAACTAAGTAAGTAAAACCTAAAGCCTCCTTTTTTCTTTCAATAAAGTAAGGATAGATAAGAAAAGAAGTTTCAGCTATTAGCTTTCAGCTAGCCACCTAAGGAACTGCGCAATTCAGCAATAAAAACCTCAACCTTAAGGAGGAAATTTCAACGAATAAAGAAAGTGAAAACTGAATTTTGTATCAGATAAAATTTCTGATTTATCAGGAACCGTATCAGAAAGCTTTTATCTCAATCTAAAAGGAATAGCTGAGTGCTAAATGCTGACTTCTGAATGCTTACGTTTTAGATATTCTTGTATTCAGTTTCAGTAGAGGGTGCTGATCACTGAAATGACAGACAAATAATTAAGGACAATTGACATTCTAGCTATTTTTTACCCTTACCTTTTTTAGCTTTTTTAGCAGCTTTAGCTTTACTAGGCTTGGTAGATTTAGAATCACCACCCTCTTGTTTACTATATTTACGCATAAATCTTTCAACTCTTCCCTCAGTATCAATAATTTTCTGAGTACCTGTAAAATAGGGATGATTTCCTGACCAAACATCAACATGAATTTCAGGTTGTGTAGAACCAATTGTCATTACAACTTCACCGTTACAATAAACTTTTGCTTCTGGATACCATTGAGGATGAATACCAGTTTTAGGCATTTTTTTTACTCTACTTAAATTACAAATATTTTTACTTTTAACTTTTTTAATTCTAGAAAATAGTTCTTTAATAGAATTTAATTAATCATCTGATTTACACTTCTTTTTATCATATCAAATTGTTTGCCGATTCTGACAAAACAATAGGTGATAATTGACAAATTAATAAAGAACCCAGTAGGGTGTGTTAGCCAAGCTTAACGTACCATCTTTTAGAAATGATTTATCCCACAGATTACTCGATAATTAATTTCTTATGTTATTTTTGAATTAATTTAATAGTGGTGCGTTACGGAAGTACGCCTAACAAACCCTACCGAACTGTTTCAGCTTAAATGGTGCATTAGGGAGTAGGGGAGTAGGGGAGAAACATTTTTGTAACCTACAGCTATTGCACTATTTAAAGTGAAACAATGCATTACTAGACTGACACAGCTAATGAGTGTGCAATAGCTTTTTTAGTAATCCCCCATCCCCCCTTTCAAAGGGTGGCTAGGGGGATGGAAGGGGGTTGGGGGGTTAGGTTTTTGCTCTTCACATTTTCAAGTTTGACGCGCCAGTACCAAACTATGGTAATACTTTGAGCAAATTAAGATTGCTATTATATACAGCAGATTCTAAGCATAACAAAGTACAGATTTAATAATTAAATCTTCTCAGTAGGACTTTTCGGGAACCGTGCATCTTGCTCTCCTGGGTATACCTCACTACAATGGAATTTGCTATATTAACGTTTGGAGTATTGAGATGCTTTACGCGCTTTGCGTAAACCATACTTTTTCCGTTCCTTAGCACGGGGGTCGCGAGTCAAATATCCTTCTATCTTTAGAGGTTTACGATTTTCTGGATCTAGCTGACACAAAGCTCTAGCTACACCCAATCTAATCGACTCAGCTTGTCCTGTTAGTCCACCTCCTGTAGCCTTAACTAGAATGTCATATTCATTTTCCAAACCTAAAGTTTCTAGTGGAGCTTTAGCAGATGTTAAATAACTATGATTATACTGTAGGTACAGTTCACCTTCTTTACCATTAATAATTAATTTGCCTGTACCTGGAACTAAACGTACTGATGCCACCGAAGATTTACGACGGCCAGTACCCCAATACATAGCACGGCCACTATCTGTTCCTTGCATTATACTTTTCCTCCTGGAATAGTTGTAATAGTTAATTTTTCTGGTTGTTGAGCTTCGTGAGGGTGGTCAGGTCCAGGATAAACTTTTAATCTGTTGTGCAGTCTTCTACCCAAAGAATTTTTGGGTAGCATCCCGAAAACTGCCTCTTCTATAATTCTTTGAGGTAAACGAACTTGTAATTTAGAAAAAACTTCTGTTTTCATACCACCTGGTCTTCCCGAATGGCGACGATAAAGTTTCTGACTACTTTTTTTACCAGTTACGGTTACTTTTTCGGCATTAACTACAATTACAAAGTCTCCTGTATCCAGATGAGGAGTATAAGTAGGTTTATTTTTTCCCCTAATAATCATGGCAATAGCAGTTGCCAATCTTCCTAAACGCTGACCTTCAGCATCAATAACATACCATTTTTTGCCATCAACATCCTCTTTAGGCAAGTAAGTTTTATTCATAATTTTCTTTGTTAGTTATTGTTTTTAAATTATTTGTATAGCAATCCTGAATAGATTGTAATGTTTTATTGTAGGGGTTTGGTCTCCAAGCCCAAGCACAAATTGGTGTAGTGAGCAAACCTATACAATTTTTTTTCACAAGTCATTTCATATTCAGGACTAAAGCCATGGGAACCCAGAAACCTGGTTTCTCATAGATTTTTATTCTCAAAAACAATGATTTACCCTAGAAACCGGGTTTCTTTGCGTAAGTCTTGATATTGCTACAGTAGTGGTGCATTGGAATTATTTTTTTGCCAGATATAGAATTAAATTTAGAGAATCTTGCTCCCATAACCAGGATTACCTATTCCTATCAATTAAGAAAGGATAAATTTGGGCATACTATCATACCATATCTCTTGAGGAAAAGGAAATTCTGGGTAACCGACCCGCAATAAACAAAGACCACTAGCTGGAGCTGAATGCTTGACAAATTCCCTTCTTTGATTTATCCAAATATCTGTAAAACTTTCCAGCGATCGCTCTTTTTGACCTACTTGAATCAGTAACCCCACCAATAACCGCATCATTCCATACAGAAATCCACTTGCTTGAACCTCTATATGAATAAATGGACCTTCTCTTTGACAATTAACCTCTTGCACATCTACCCAAGAATGGGGACGAGAAGAACCAGCTTTTTGAAAAGCAGCTAAATGATGACGGCCAATTAAAGGATTCAAAGCTGCTTGAATTAATAGTGGGTCTAAATCTGCTTGATAGTAATGCCAAACAAAAGGTATCACAAACAAATTAGGTCGTTTATCTGTATATATAGTATATCGATAACGTCGCCAAATCGCTGTAAACCGAGAATGCCAGGTAGATTCTACTTGAGCCGATCCTCTAATCAAGATATCATTATTCAATCGTGAATTGAGGATAGTAGCCCATTTTTCCGCCGGAATGGGGCCGGAAACATCAAAATGAGCTACCTGAGCTGCTGCATGGACTCCCGCATCCGTTCTACCTGCCCCATGTAAAGTTACAGGTTGATTAGTCACAGAAGAGATAGTATTTTCAATTTCTTCTTGTACGGTTCGTTGATTTGGCTGCCTTTGCCAGCCATGAAAATTAGTACCTTGATATTGAATTACAAGAGCAACGCGCTGGACTAAAGTTTGTTTATTAGCCATCAGAGATTTGCAGTTTCCAAAGCTGGCTTTGCTGAATAAATATATTATTTTAGAGGATTCAGGATCTAGAAAGTAGTTTTTTCCTAGTCAGACAGTTAGAAGGAAAATCTGTCTGATTTATATTTTATAGATATATAGAACCCCTAACTGTATCTTTACAAAGGTGTGTTTTTTTGCCAAAGAAGTAAGTCAGGAGTCAACCCACCCCTAACCCTGACCATGGAGGGGAAATAGGGAAAAACCTAGAATTAGAGCCTTATATTCACCATCTCCCCATCTCCCCATCTCCCCCCATCTCCCCAACTAATTTTGGAGACCTGTTTAGGGGTTCTATAGATATAGGAATTTTATACCTAAAATCAGCAATGCCTTGCTCGACATTAATTTTTGACTTTGATATAAATGATATGGTAAGCTTATCTAGTTTAGTCTAGCACTGTTTGAGAAGACCTACAAAGATAAATTTTGATATAGCATTAAAAACTATAACGTTATAGTTTTGAGTCTTTCCAGCCTAGTTAATTTACCATTGCTTGAGCCAGACTTAACTGTGATAGGACTAAAGCCATGAACGCTACTGGTAGGGTTTGTTTCGCTGCGCGACATGAAAAGCGCACAAAGCACAAGGCAGCAAGACTCTATATCTAGTTACTTTGCGTAAGTCCTGTGTGATATAACATTAAAAACTATAACGTTATAGTTTTGAGTCTTTCAAACTTAACAATGGGCAAACTCTGACGTTTTCCTTGACTTAAATCAATTCAATAATTGCCATCTCTGCATTATCTCCACGACGAGGAACAGTTCTCAAAATACGAGTATATCCCCCATTGCGAGAACCATATCTATCTTCTACCTGAGCAAATAAAGTGTGAACAAGCTGTTTATCATAGAGATAACCTAAAGCACGACGGCGAGCTGCTAAAGAACCATCCTTTGCCAAAGTAATCATTCTTTCAACTTCTGACTGTACAGCTTTAGCACGAGCTTTAGTAGTAGTAATTCTACCATGACGAATTAATTGAGTGGCTAGCGATCGCAAGAGAGCGCGACGCTGGTCTGCTGGTTTACCTAACTGGGGAACACGACGACTATGACGCATAACTACATTAATAATATTTTAGATGGTATTTAGAATTAGTTTCCTCCTACTTTATACTCAGAGTTTAACTAATTTAATTGTTCAAGTTTAAAATGAATAGCTTGGTAAGCATTTCCTGGGTCATGCTGCGCAAACAGCCTTTAGCTAAAAGCGATCAGCTATTGGTTTTAGTGAGTAACCCAAAGCTTTATTAATTGAGCTAGAATAGTTGGGCTATAAAAATCAGTTCCACAGTCTATATTCATTTAAACCTCGTCCTTAAGTATAGGGTACTATTGCTGTTAACGTTTCGCTGCGCGACATGAATGCGTAGCATGACCTAGGAAAGTTCCGACCCACGAGGCTAGCTGATGGCTAATAACTGAATGCTTGGATAGCTTCTTCAATTATTTAAACTTTTTGTCTCCTTTTTTCATTGATTTTTTCTGGAAATTAAAACTGATTAAAAGCAGTTTTCTAGTTAGCTTTAGCAACCTTTTCTCTTGGTAAAGTTATTCCCAAGCGTTTTTGTAAAGCTTCTATCACTTCATCAGCAGACTTCTGACCAAAGTTCTTAATTTCTAACAAATCTTCTTGACTATAATCAAGTAAATCTGCAACGGAATTAATTTGCGCTCTTTTCAGACAATTATAAGCACGAACCGATAGCTGTAATTCTTCTATAGGAATTTGACTTGTTGGGTCTGTCGGTTCTCCTGATGGAGCGTCTGTCATATTAGTGATATCTTTCAGTGGTTCAAACAAACTCATTAAGATACCAGCAGCATTACTCAACGCATCTTGAGGAGTATAACTGCCATTAGTCCAAATATCTATAATTAGCCTGTCTTGTCGTAAAGAACCACCCACAAGAGCATCCTCAACAGTATAATTAACCTTACGAACTGGCATAAAAATGGCATCTATTTGCAGAAAATCTAGAGCAGTAATATCATCACGACTACGATTTACAGCTCTATAACCAGTTCCTTTTTCAATTCTAAACTCCATCTCCAGAACCGAACCTGGAGATAAAGTAGCGATATATTGACTACGATCAATAACTTCAACCTCTGAAGGTACATCAAATCGATCAGCAGTTACAGTCGCAGGCCCTTCCATCCTTAATCTCCCAATTTGTGGTTGACTAGAATGACTTTTCAGAACCACCTCTTTCATGTTCAGTAAAATTTCTAGGACATCCTCTCTTACCCCCTTAATAGTGGCAAATTCGTGATTAACTCCCGCTATCCTAACTGATGTAACTGCTGTTCCTTCTAAATTAGCTAGAAGAACCCGCCTCAGAGCATTTCCTACTGTTGTACCTTGACCACGAGCTAGTGGTTCTATCACAAACTTTCCATACTGACTCCGATCTTTGTCCGTTCTGGACTCTACACACTCGTAATGAAATTGCGCCACTGAGTAACCTCCCTTCTCCATAAACCCTAGAGTTAATAATTTCGATTAGACTCTACGCCGTTTTGGGGCACGGCAACCATTATGAGGAATTGGGGTAATATCTCGAATTAATGTTATTTCTAGCCCCGCCCCCTGTAAAGCTCTAATTGCTGTTTCTCTTCCTGCCCCTGGACCACTTACCATTACTTGAACCTGGCGCATTCCTTGATCGTTAGCTCGGCGTGCGGCGCTTTCTGCTGCTGTTTGGGCGGCAAAGGGGGTTCCTTTTTTCGCCCCTTTGAAACCACTGGAACCTGCTGATGCCCAAGAAATTACTTCACCGTTTTGGTCAGCAATGGTTACAATTGTGTTATTGAAGGTGGAAGTGATGTAAGCCACTCCACTGGGCACATTCTTTTTTTGCTTTTTTGGACCTGATTTTTTAGTTGGTTGTCGTGCCATATTTTTTTATGAGTGGAATATCTAGTTAATAATCTACTTTGAGCAACAAGCTGGTAGATTAAGTTCTAATCTCATCAGATTTTTTGTTCAGTATCCTGAAATTTTTGTTTTTTAGAATCTTAGGGATTAGAAATATTTCTATTGGTTAGAAATGAGGGTGAAATTAGGTTTATAGCAATTCCCGTTGTTATGAGGTAAATTTATCATCCTCCTAAATCCCCCTTTGAAAGGGGGAGTTTGATTTTTTTATCCCTCCTTTCCAAGGAAGCAAGGGGGATTTTTTATGTTAAAGAACTGCTATATCAAAATTATTATAAAGATAATAATGTTAATCAACCTTATTTCTTTTTAGGTGCATAAATTGTAGAACTAATTCTACAATTTTTACCAAACCTAAAATAGCTAAGATTTTAGTCTGCTTCTTGGTTAATTTTCCTGACTTACGAAATCTATAAAGTTGACGAGTCAGAAATTTTTATCTTATGCAGAATAGCTGTACCTTTATCAGAATAATTGACTCTTCAAGTTGGCAATTTCATTCAATTAAGCTCATATCAATCTGAATGAGTTATCTTAACTATTTTTCCTTAAAGATGAATCTAAGACCAGGAAATGTTTTTCTAACTGTTCCCTGTTCCCTGTTCCCCAATTAATTTCAATTATTCATAATATTAGTTCGTTAGTCTGGCTCTGGATTGACAGTATAAATATTTGTAGTCAATTAAACTATATACAATTCAGACTCAGCCAACTTTTACTTCTTAGCAGCAGCTTTCTTCTTACCAGCTACAGTTCGACGTACACCCCTACGAGTTCTAGCATTGGTGCGAGTTCGTTGTCCTCTAACTGGTAAACCCATTCTGTGTCGGCGACCTCGATAACAACCAATATCCATCAATCGCTTGATGCTCATGGCTTCTAATCTTCTGAGGTCTCCTTCCACTTCATAGTTTTCTTGGACTTCAGCCCGAAGTGTTGCTATTTCCTGGTCACTTAAATCTTTGACACGGGTATCAGGATTTACTCCTGTTTCAGCTAAAATATCTTGGGACCGAGATAGTCCTATGCCATAAATGTATGTCAGACCAATTTCTATACGCTTATCGCGTGGGAGGTCTACCCCAGCAATTCTTGCCACTTTAGTTTTTCTCCCTCAGCTTTAGATAGAATTTACATATTTCTTGATGAGTATGCAGTAAATATAGCGCTAGGCGCAAGTAAAAAGACAAAATTATCAAGTTATCTCTGACTAAATTTCAGTGCTTAGAAATAGAAATCTCCTGATTTTGGCTTTGACTGCTATACTCTAATTTTGATGTCTAATAATATGTCTAACCTTGACGTTGTTTGTGTTTGGGGTTAGTACATATCACCATTACTCGCCCTCGGCGACGAATGACACGACACTTCTCACAAATTTTTTTAACGGATGCTCTAACTTTCATGCCTTTTTTGGCAACACTACAAATTTTATATTATATCACTTTAGATATATTTTCTGCAAATATATCAACCCTAGAGTAAATTGGCAAAAATTTAAGTAAATTTAATATTTTCTACTTTTTCCGAAGTCGATAAGTAATTCGGCCTTTTGTCAAATCGTAGGGGGTTAATTCTACCTTGACTCGATCGCCTGGTAGGATTTTGATGTAGTTGCGACGGATTTTACCGGAAATATGGGCTAATACATTAAACCCATTATCCAAATCTACCCTGAACATAGCATTAGGTAGGGATTCCGTCACTGTTCCCTCCATTTCTATGAGATCTTGTTTAGACAAATTTTAATAACCTCAATCCTGCAAGTAAGCAATTTTAGTTGGTAATTATTCTAAAATTATTTCAGATAATTCCCTTAACATATTTTATCAAAAATTTTTAATTTTTAAGAGGTTATTTAGGTGGCACAAGTCCAATCTAATTGGAGCTATGAACAGTTAAATTTTTTTTAGGACTTTACAGAAACCGGGTTGATCGAGGAAATTTTCTGACTTGAGAAATAATAACAAGATAAACTCGGTTTCTGGTTTAGGTGAGTAAGTTCTGTTTTCCTCAAAATCTAATTCCAAGTTAGTTTAGATTAATTTATCAATAGTTTGTTTCAAAGAATTAGTCACCACATCAACTGACTGATTTCCATCTACAGTAACTAACTGTTGACGTGCTTGATAAAACTCTATCAAAGGTTGTGTTTGTTGATAATAAACCTGTAAACGATTTTTAATAGTTTCTTGATTATCATCTTGACGCCCCCTTGATAATAAACGAGTTACTAAAATATCATCTGGAACTTCCAAATTAATGACTTGAAAAGAATTACTTTCAGTCTCATTTTCAGTTGAACTTCCAGATAAAAGCTTTTTAGCAAACTCTTCTGCTTGAGTCACAGTCCGAGGAAAACCATCTAAAATCCAACCATTCTCCGCATCAGGGTGTTCCAATCTTTTTTGAACCATATCCAGGATGAGTTGGTCTGGGACTAAATCTCCTTTATCCATATACTCTTTAGCCTGAATACCTAAAGGAGATTCTTCTTTGACGTTACTGCGTAAAATATCACCCGTAGAAATATGAGGAACTTGGTACAAATCTGCTACTAGAGATGCTTGCGTTCCTTTCCCTGCCCCTGGTGGCCCCAAGAATACCAATCTTACCACTATTCCTTCACCATTCCTTCGTATCTTTGGGAGATAACATAAGTTTGAATTTGTTTCGCTGTATCAATAGCCACACCTACTAAAATCAATAGAGAAGTAGCTCCTAAACCCCTAAATGTCGGTACACGAGTGGCACTTTCTACAGCAGTAGGAACTATTGCTACTAAACCTAAGAAAATAGCTCCCAGAAAGGTTAAACGGTTCAAAACTTTTTCAATATACTCGCTCGTAGTTTTACCAGGGCGAATACCTGGAATACTTGCTCCCATTTTCTTCAAATTCTGTGACATATCTATGGGGTTCATAATTAGAGAAGCATAGAAATAACTGAAGAAAAGGATTAAAACGAAGTAAAATAGGGCATACAACCAAGGTGTCGGACCACTAGGACTTATGGCCGTAGCAATCTGAGATATAATTGGACTATTGGCAAACTGAGCTAAGGATACAGGTAAGATCAAAACTGCTGAGGCAAAAATAATTGGCATTACTCCACCTTGATTCAATCGTAAAGGTAGATAGCTCTTGGTTTCCCGATATAATTTTCTACCTACTTGACGACGAGCTGACAATATCGGTATCCGGCGACTACCCTCTTGCACAAACACAATACCCACAATCATTACCAGGAATACCAACAGCAAAATAATTGCTCGACCAACGATCGCTCGGTCTCCTCCTTCAAACAATTTGATGGTGTCCCCTAATGACTGAGGTAGTACAGCAACAATATTCACAAAAATCAGTAAAGATGCCCCATTTCCAATACCTCTTTCTGTGATTAATTCTGATATCCACATCACAAACATGGAACCTGCTGTGATTGCCAAAATAGTTTTGACAATAAATATAGGTCCTGGATTACTTGCTACTGTTAACAGCTCTCCATTAAACTCTCCAGATGAGTTATTTAGAAATATTGCTAAACCAAAGCTTTGCAATATCGACCAACCCAACGCCACATAGCGAGTAATTTGAGAAATCTTCCGACGTCCTGCCTCACCTTCATTTTTCTGCAAGTTTTCCAAACTGGGTAAAGCTGCCGTCATCAATTGAATAATAATTGATGCGTTAATATAGGGTATGATTCCTAATGCAAAAATACCTAATGCGGAAAAACCACCACCAGAAAAGAGGTCGAGGAATCCAGTTAAAGCCTGATTTCCAATTGTCGCTTGAAAAGCTTCTCTGTTTATTCCTGGTACTGGTAAGTACACACCTAGACGTACCAACAGAAGTAGACCTATTGTTACTAGAATCCGCCCTCGCAAACCTGCTGCCTGGGCCATCTGCAAGAATGTCTCTTGAGCAGTTGGTGCCTTGTCTCTACTAATGTCCATATATATTATTTCAGGTTTTGTTTTTTATATTTCAGGACTAAAGCCATGTGAACCCAGAAACCCGGTACGAGCGTAGACATCTATTGCTCAAAACCAGGATATATGCTAGCAACCGGGTTTCTTTGCGTAAGTCCTATATTTTTTGATTTTAGCAAAACTGGGCAAAATCTTCTGCTTTGAGAACCCACCCCTCTGGCTCCCCTCCTAGGAGGGGATGGGGGTGGGTGGCGGTTCTGTTGATTCTTGATCAGAATTATCTGGCTGTTCTGCTGAATCTTCATTAGACACAGTTTGAGAAACCCCTATTTCTTGACAACTACCACCCGCTGCTTCTATCTTGCTCCGAGCTGAAGCTGTAAAAGCTGCTGCATAAACTTTTAGGGAAACATTCAACTCTCCATCTCCCAAAACTTTGAGTGGACCATCGTCGCTGGTAATAATTCCAACTTCCATCAGAGAAGCAAGAGTTACTTCTGTGTTAGGTGGTAATGATGCCAACTTACTGACATTTATAATCGTGTATTTTTTCCTATTTACTAGCGGAAAACCTTTTAATTTTGGCAAACGACGGTAGAGGGGGTTTTGGCCACCTTCAAATCCAGGTCTAGTGCTACGACCAGAACGAGATTTTTGACCACGCATCCCTTTACCGCAGCTTGCACCTTGACCTGCAGAGATTCCCCGACCTACTCTGCGACCGCGTTGTTGGGAACCTTTTTTTGGAATTGCATCTTTTAATCGCATATTTTTTAATCTGGTTAGATGTTATATAGAATCCTGCTAAATACTTATTGTATCTACCAGAGGATATCCTCCTAACCCCCCTTTAAAAGGGGGCAAAGAAAGAAGCAGAAACAGAGTTTATTGTAGAAATTTCCAGATAGTGAAAAATACTTAGGGCAATAAACCCGGTTTCTTGTTTTTATAGGACTGATGCACGTCTAACGTATTTCTGTCATTGCTCCCGAGGCGCGTTTGCGAAGCAGTCTCTTAGGATAGCAATCTCAAATGCATAAAACTCGTTCATCATGGCTTTAGTCCTGTTTTAATTTAGAACTTAAGCAGAAACCGGGTTTATTGTAGAAATTTCCAGATAGTGAAAAATACTTAGGGCAATAAACCCGGTTTCTTGTTTTCCTTGAGAACTAAACATATAAAGTTTCTATAGGTACATCTCGCTCTTGAGCTACATCTGATAATGTTCTCAAAGCATCCAAAGCGTTAACAGCAGCTCTAGCATTGTTCAATGGATTTTTAGAACCTAACTGTTTAGCTAGTATATTTTGAACACCTGCTAATTCCAGAACTGTTCTGACAGCTCCCCCGGCAATAACTCCTGTACCTGGTGCTGCTGGTCGCATCATTACTTTGGCTCCTCCACCAATACCATTTACTGGGTGAGGAATAGAATTAGATTTGGTGAGTGGAACTTGTATAATATGTTTTTTACCATCGGCCACTCCTTTCTTTACCGCACCGATAACGTCCGCTGCCTTACCTACTCCAACGCCTACTTGACCCTTTTCGTTGCCGATGACAACGATAGCTCGGAAACTCAAGTTTTTACCACCTTTAACAACTTTGGTGACTCGGCGAATCTGGACAACTCTTTCTTGCCATTCAATTTCTTTTTCTTTGGTACGGCTACTTTTTTTCCGACGCTGTTGTTGCTGTTGTTCTGCCATATTTCTTACCCTTTGTCAAGTTGATTATTTTTTTTGTAATAGCGATAAAGAGGGAGTAGGGAGGAAAGAACTGATAAATAAGAGTAGAATCAGGAGTTACGCAAAGACACTGTATATAGCGTTTCGATGCCGGAGCGCACCTGGTAACGCACCCTACCAATAGCGTTCATGCGTAAGTCCTAAGAATAATTAATTTGATTTTTTATTATTTGGATATGTCTAAAATTCTCATCTTTCCATTTCCGCATTTTCCCATCACAACACTAAAAAAGATAAATAGCAAAGTTTTTGAGATTTAGTATAACTTTCAATAATAACTTAAAAGTCTAACCCAGCTTCACGAGCGGCCTCAGCTAAAGCTTTGACTCGACCATGATACAGGTTGCCACCACGGTCAAAAACTACTTGGTCTATTCCTTTTTCTAGCGATCGCTTGGCAATTAATTTACCTACTTCCATAGAAGCATCACAGTTAGCACCAGATTTAATGTTGGACTTTACTTCTGCTTCTACTGTTGAGGCAGCCACCAAGGTATGCTGCTTAGTATCATCTATTACTTGAGCATAGATGTGCATATTTGAGCGAAATACACATAGTCTAGGACGGTCTGGTGTCCCAAACACTTTTTTTCGGACTCGGCGATGTCGCTTTCTAATTGAATCTTGACGAGTATACTTCATTGTTTATTTCTTGCCTGACTTACCCGCTTTGAGTTTAATCATTTCTCCGGCATAACGAATGCCTTTTCCTTTGTAGACTTCTGGTGGACGGACAGCTCTAATTTTCGCTGCCGTATTGCCCACCAGCTCTTTATTAATACCGTTAACAATGACGTTGGTATTATTTTCTACCGCTATACTAATACCTTCAGGAGCTGGCATTTCCACTGGTTTACTGTAACCCACGTTCAATACTAAAGTCTTGCCTTGAACTTGGGCACGATAACCTACCCCTTGAATGGATAGGCGTTTTTCGTATCCCTTAGAAACCCCTTCTACCATATTAGCAACCAGAGTCCGACTGAGACCGTACCTCTGCCGTGCCCGGCGAGATTCTTCTTGAGGTTTCACAACAATAGTTTCCTCTTGTTGTTCCGCTCCTATCTCAGGTGGTAATACTCTGGAAAGTTCACCTTTCGGGCCTTTTACTGTTACTTTTTGACCCTCAATGGTAACGGTAACTTTTTTAGGTATCGGGATTGGACGTTTACCAATTCGTGACATATTTCCTATATTTAAGTTAAGTTGCTAGATATTTTTTTGTTTTGCTTAATCTATAGCTATCTATAAATTATTTTAGTTATAAAGCACTACAAAAAAAAGTTTTCAAACATTGATAAAATTAAAATCCTTTAGCCAATTAACTTGAGCTGATAGCTGATAGCTAAATGCTTAAAGCTATACTACCAAACATAGCAAAGAACTTCTCCACCAATGCCTCTTTTTCTAGCTTCCCTATCAGTCATAATTCCACTAGATGTAGAAATAATAGCTATTCCTATTCCACCTAAAACCCGTGGTAACTCTTTGCGATTTTTATAAACCCGGAGTCCTGGTTTACTAACTCGCTTCAAATATCTAATAATGGGTTGGCGATTCTTGCCTTTGTATTTTAAAGAAATTACTAAAAACTTCTTAATACCTTCCCCTTCTTGTTCAAACTCACCAATAAAACCTTCCTCTTTCAAGACTTTGGCAATACTGCGAGTCATCTTTGTTGCTGGAACTTTTGTGGTTGTATGTTGCGCCATGCAGGAGTTGCGAATTCGCGTCAACATATCTGATACTGTGTCGTTAGCCGCCATTTTTTCCTCTTTTCTTTAACTACTTTTTTAGTTAACTCCGGAAAGGCATTCCCATTTCTTTAAGCAGGGCACGGCCTTCTTCATCAGTTTTAGCTGTGGTAATAATCGAAATGTCCATTCCTCGAATTTGATCGATTTTGTCATATTCTATTTCGGGAAAAATAAGTTGTTCTTTAACCCCTAAACTATAATTGCCTCGACCATCAAAGCTTTTAGGATTTATGCCTCGAAAATCTCTAATTCTGGGTAATGCTAAATTAATTAGTCTATCTATAAATTCATACATTCTTCCAGAACGTAGAGTCACCATAACCCCTACTGGCATTCCTTGACGAATTTTAAAACCAGCGATCGCTTTTTTGGCTCTGGTTACTATTGGTTTTTGGCCTGTAATTGTGGCAAATTCTTTCACTGATGAATCTAGGGCTTTAGCATTTTGAGATGCTTCTCCTAAACCACGATTAATTGTTATTTTTACCAGTTTTGGTACTTGGTGAATATTCTTATACTTAAATTGTTCCATTAATTTAGGAACAATATTTTTATCGTAGTATTTCTTTAGTCTTTCTGCCATAGTTTTGCTGATTATATTGAAGAATTTACTTGAATTTAATCAATAATTTCTCCGGTTTTTTTGAGCTGACGTACTTTGCGACCGTCTTCTGTAAATGTATAACCAAAACGACTTGCTACTTTTTCTTTATTAGAATAAAGCATCACGTTAGAACTATGAATTGGAGCTTCAACGGTGACTATTTTACCAGATTCTCCTTCTTGCTGAGGCTTAACGTGTTTGGTTTTGATGTTAACATCTTTAACTACAACTTTGCTGATTTTCGGTAATACTTGCAGGATTTCACCTACCTTACCTTTATCTTTACCAGCAATTACCTGAACTGTGTCACCTTTTTTAACGTGAATTTTATAGCGTACAGGTTTTCCGTTGGCAGTCATCAAAGGTTTTTTCTTAAATGCCATTACAGTACCTCCGGTGCTAGGGATACAATTTTAGTAAAGTTTTTGTCTCGTAATTCACGAGCTACTGGGCCAAAAACACGAGTTCCCCGCGGGTTGCCTTCTGGGTTAATGATCACGACTGCGTTATCATCAAACCTAATACTCATACCACTTTCTCGGCGCAGACCTTTTTTAGTTCTTACCACCACAGCTCTAACTACATCTGACTTTTTAACAGCCATATTAGGAGATGCGTCTTTAACTACAGCGATAATTACATCACCTATGCGTGCATAGCGACGATTTCCACCACCGATTACACGGATACACATTACTTTACGGGCACCGCTATTATCAGCGACATTTAATACGGTTTCTTGTTGAATCATGGTGGTCTTTCTATGATTTCAGTATGTTGATACCAAACTTAGGGACGTTTCGCGAAACGTCCGTACAAACCTAAGATCTGTACAAACGTTGGGATTGAAAATGTTGTCAGATTTAATAGTTTTACCAAAACTCATCAAATCAACAATTAAATTAACTAATCTTAGAACTGATTATTTCAGCAACTTGCCAACGTTTGGTACGGCTCATCGGACGAGTTTCAGAAATCCGGACGCGATCGCCTTCTTTACATTTATTCTCCTCGTCGTGAACTTTATATCTTTTAGTTTTCACAACTGTTTTACCGTACCTGGGGTGAGCAGAGCGGTTTTCTACTGCCACCACTACTGTTTTTTGCATTTTGTTGCTGACAACTACTCCTACTAATTCTTTAGTCGCCATAATTTTTCTTCTTTACTTTATTGAGTTAAAACTGCTATTTAACCTCCTATCAGCTATCAGCTTTTAGTCAGTTTTTCGGGGTGAAAATTCCTATTTTCTATAAACAAAGCGAATGGTTGAAAATATTTCAAAATTACCATTCTTAACAAGTTAAAAAAATAATCTAATTTAGTATTGACTACTTCTTTAATTCTTACCTAAGAAATAAAATTTTTATCTAGTGTTAACAATTAATAATATTTTACTCAACTGAAACACCTATTATTTTTTTATTTTACTCAGGATTTTCTACTGTTTCAACAGGATTTGATTCTACCTCTGTAGTAGCCTCAGCCTCTTGAGCAGCTTCTGCTTGTTTAGCTAGTTCCCGCTCTTTTTCTATTGTTAATAACTGAGAAAGTCGATGGCGACCATGCTTAAACAGGTGTGGCTTTTCCATTCTTCCTGCACCTTTGAGGATGCGCAAGTCTAACAATTCTCGCTTAACCCTAACTATTTCACTAGCTAGTTCTTCATCACTCAATTCTCTAACTTCTGCTATTTTTGGAAAAGGCATAAATTATTCCTCCTCGCGTACAATAAACCTTGTCTTAATAGGCAGTTTAAATGATGCTAAACGCATAGCTTCACGAGCTATGTCTTCCGCAACCCCACCTAACTCAAACATAATACGACCTGGTTTAACTACTGCCACCCAATATTCAGGGGCACCTTTACCAGAACCCATACGAGTTTCCGCCGCTCTCATTGTAACTGGTTTATCTGGAAAAATACGAATCCAAATTTTTCCACCCCTACGGATGTAACGAGTCATCGCACGTCGAGCCGCTTCGATTTGACGGGAAGTAATCCAAGAAGGTTCTAATGCTTGGAGTGCATATTGACCAAAGTTGATCTTATTGCCACTATTAGCATTACCTCTCATCCTTCCACGTTGCTGTTTTCGGAATTTTGTTCTCTTAGGACTTAACATAGTCTACTATTTTATTTTTGGCTTAAGTATAAGTATTTTCTGAAGGAAAAAATAGTCACTAGCTACAAATTAAACTTCTAACTTATGACCAGAAAATAAGGTCTCAAGCTTTCCTTTTTAAGGGTATGAAGAAAATCAACGTCAGTATTTCAAGACTATAACTTTAGCCAGAGATGCCGATCACTGATCACTGTTGTACGGACGTTCGCATTTTTGTTATGCAACGTCCCTACTAACCGTCGTTAGACCTATCCTCATATTGCTGACGACGTTTTTGTTGTCTACGTTTTGGTTGTCTTTCTTGAGCTTCGGCAATTTGTTCTTGACCAGGAATAATTTCTCCTTTAAATACCCAAATTTTAATACCAAGAATACCGTAAATTGTTTTTGCAGTACAATAGCAATAATCAATATCAGCTCTCAAGGTATGCAACGGTACACTACCTTCTCTAGTCACCTCAGTCCGAGCAATTTCTGCCCCATTTACTCTACCACTCACTTGTACCTTAATACCTTCTACACCAGCTTTTTGCGCTCTAGTTATAGCTTGACGTACAACTCTGCGAAAAGATACCCTTTTTTCTAGCTGTTGAGCAATGTATTCACCAATAAGCGTCGCATCAGTATCTACTTTTGTGACTTCAACAACATTGATTCTAATTTGACGGTTGGTATTCCCCAAAAGTTTTTGTAACCCAACTCTCAAAGCATCAATACCTGCACCACCTCGACCAACTACTACACCTGGTCTAGCAGTGCTAACTTCTAAGTCTATTTGGTCTGCTTTTCTGTCAATCTTAATTCTAGAGATACCTGCACTTGCCAGATTTTCTCTTACATATTTACGAATTGTGTGGTCTTCTTGCAACAATTCTGGGTAGTTTCTAGCGTCAGCATACCAACAAGAACGATGCTCTTGGGTAATACCTAGTCTAAAACCAATTGGATGTATTTTCTGTCCCATTAAATTAGTCTTTATCGAATGTTTTAATCTAATTGATCAAATTTTTCAACTTACTTAATCATTAGCTACAGAAGCAACTGCCACTGTGATATGACAAGTAGGCTTACGAATTTTGTAAGCACGACCTTGAGCGCGGGGTCGATAACGTGGTAAACAAGGTCCTTGGTCAGCAAAAGCTGTAGATATAACTAGGGTTGTTGGGTCTAGTCCTTCGTTATGCTCGGCATTTGCTGCTGCGGAACGCAATACTTTCAGAATTGGACTACAAGCTCGGTATGGCATAAATTCCAGAATAATTAATGCTTCCCGGTAAGAAATACCTCGAATTTGGTCAAGCACCCGCCGCGCTTTAAACGGAGACATTCTGATATAACGAGCTATTGCTTTTACTTCTTTACTGGTATATTCAGGCATACCCTATCTCCACTTAATCTATTTATCTTTTTGATTTTTTGTCGCTACCGTGACCCCGATATGTTCTGGTTAGTGCAAATTCACCTAATTTGTGACCTACCATTTGATCGGAGATGAAAACGGGAACGTGCTGACGTCCATTGTGTACAGCGATCGTATGACCCACCATATCAGGAATAATAGTTGAAGCTCTTGACCAAGTTTTAACCACCTGTTTTTGGTTCTTAGCGTTTAAAGCTTCTATTTTTTTCATCAGACTATCCGCAATGAATGGTCCTTTTTTTAATGAACGAGACATAATTCAATTTATGGTTAATTTAGTACGATTAAAATTCCAGAACTAAAGCTGACTGCTGAAAGCTATCCGCTTCTGATGTTTTAACTTTGACGACCACCTTTGCCTCGTTTAGAGGATTTACGCCGACGTTGTACGATTAAAGCATCACTCTGTTTTTTCTTCTTACGGGTCTTCATACCCAATGCTGGTTTACCCCAAGGGGTAACTGGTCCGCTTCTACCAACTGGTGCGCGACCTTCACCACCACCATGGGGGTGATCCACTGGGTTCATCACACTACCTCTAACTGTTGGTCTTTTCCCTTTCCAGCGGTTACGACCTGCTTTACCGATACTAATATTCCGATGTTCAATGTTGCCTATTTGACCTAGGGTTGCGTAGCAACTTGCTCGGATTTTACGTCGTTCACCAGAGGGAAGTTTGAGTGTTACATACTCTCCTTCTTTGGCTACTACTTGAGCTACAGCTCCAGCAGAACGCGCCATTTGTCCGCCTTTACCAGGAACGAGTTCTATATTATGAACATCTGTACCTAGAGGAATTTGACTTAGAGGTAAAGCGTTTCCAACTTCCAGGGGAGCGTTCACTCCAGATATAATTATTGTGCCAATTTCTAATCCCACAGGATGCAGAATATAGCGTTTTTCTCCATCTTGATAATGCAGAAGTGCTATTCTAGCGTTACGGTTGGGGTCATATTCTATTGCTGCTACTTTAGCGGGAATATTATGTTTATTACGATGGAAGTCGATAACACGATATAATCTTTTAGTACCACCACCTCGGTGACGGCAGGTGATTACCCCACGGTTATTACGACCCTTTTTCCTATGTTTGAATTTAACCAGAGATTTTTCTGGTTTCGAGCGAGTTATTTCCGCGAAGTCGGAAACACTATGTTCTCGGGTACTTGCAGTATAGGGTCGGTAAGAACGAATACCCATAATTTTTTGCTCTACGTTCAGTATATTTTACAATAAGCTTTCGGCTACTAGCATTCAGCTTGTGGATGAAATTTTTGAGGAACAGAGTATTGTGTAGTCAGAAGGAATATACATCAAAGTAGGAAAAAGATTGAACTTCCCACCCTTCCCACCCTTCCCACCCTTCCCACACTTCCCACACTCTCCATCTCTAAAAAAGTATATCCCCAATGGATTTTACAGATCAGGGAACAGAACTTTTCTAATTGGTTCCCCATCTTCTAGAGTCACAATAGCTCTTTTATATCTAGGTTTAAAACCCATAAATTTGCCTACTCGGCGTTTTTTTCTTGGTAAATTTAAAGTATTGATACCTATTACTTTTACCTCAAATACTTGCTCAATGACCTCTTTAATCATTGGCTTAGTTGCCCTTGGGTCTACATCAAATGTATATTGATTTAGTTCCATTAACATAGTAGCTTTTTCGGTAATAACTGGGTTTTTGATGATATCTACTAAGTCTCGTGAATCAAGTTTCATTTCCGTAGACCTCCTGAATTTTGGCAATTGCGGTTGCAGTTGCAATAATTTTGTCTGCTTCTAGAATGTCGTAAATATTCAAGTTGGTGGCTAGAGTTATTTTGAGCTTGGCAATGTTACGACCAGACAAATAAACATTCTCTTGTTTTTCTGGTAAAACCAACAGGACTTTTGCCTCTGGTTCTACTCCCCAGCGAGCGATCGCTTCTACCAAATCTTTGGTTTTTGGTTTAGCAAATTGTTCGGCAAATTCTTCTATTACAATTAACTCTTCTGAGCGACTTTGGAAAGCAGTGCTTAATGCTAGACGTTTTTCCTTACGGTTCATTTTGTGGGAATAGTCTCTTGGTTTCGGACCAAAAATTACACCACCACCACGCCATAGGGGAGAACGTATTGAACCTGCTCTGGCTCTACCTGTTCCTTTTTGTCGCCAAGGTTTGCGACCACCACCTCTAACTTCCGATCTGGTTTTAGTGCTAGCTGTTCCCTGGCGGTTATTTGCCATTTGTAGTCTTAAAGACCTGTGAACAACATGAGCTGCACTTTCTTCTTTTGCTACTCGTAAGTTGAGAGTTGTTTGTCCTACTTCTTCACCTTGCCAGTTTTTGATGACACAATCAACCATCTTTCTTTCTCAAAGATTTTTTCTATTTTTTACTGTAAGCATTCAAAAGCCTTCTTTAAATCCTAGTCCTCAAGTTAGGTCTTCTTGCTGATAGCTGACAGCTAATAGCTAAATGCTTACTTTTGACCTACTATGTTTGCTGGTGTAACACTAATTAATGTACCTGGTTTGCCAGGAATACTTCCTTTGATTAGCAATAAGTTACGTTCGGTATCTATTCTCACTACTTTGAGTTTTCTAGTAGTGACTCGCACATTTCCTAACTGACCTGCCATTTTCTTTCCTGGATACACACGGCCTGGAGTTGTTCCCGGACCTGTGGAACCTGGTAAACGGTGGTTTTTGGAACCGTGTGCCATTGGTCCACGTCTAAAGTTATGACGTTTCTGATAACCAGCAAAACCTTTACCGATGCTTTTTCCGGTAACGTCAACCAGTTGACCTGCTTCAAATAAGTCAACTTTTATTTGTTGACCTAGTTCAAAGTTCCCTGTGTTGTCTACTCTGTATTCTCGTAGATGACGCAAAGGAATACCACCTGATTTAACCAAGTGACCTTGTTCGGGACTGGTTAAATATTTGTTGACTTCTTTTGGTTCTTTTGTGTTTAGTTTACGGGTTTTATTTTTGGCTTCACCATATCCAATTTGAACAGCAGTGTAACCATCTGTCTGTTCTGTTTTGATTTGGGTAACTATACATGGACCAGCTTGAACGACTGTTACTGGAATTGCTTTTCCGGTGTCAGCTTCAAATACTTGTGTCATGCCTAGTTTTGTGCCAAGGATACCAACTGCCACTGTCGCTCTCCTTTACTCTTTATGCACTACTAATGATTAGTTAAAATTTATAGATATATTACTGGAATCATGCAAAGATACTATATCTAGGTGTAGGTTGGGTTGAGGTACGAAACCAAACAAAAATCTTTCTCTCCTAGGGACTTTGCATGCAACATCCCTATTGACTAATGCACTATTTTAGATGAAACAATGCAGTAGGGTGCGTTTCCCTGTGCGACATGAAAAGTGAAACAATACAGTAGTGGACTGTTTCATCTCAAAATGTAGGTTAGGTATACGACAGTGAAACCAAACAAAGCTTTGTTGGGGTTGGGTTTTGTGCCTCAACCCAACCTACGTCCTAATGCACCAACAACCTAATATTTAGTGCCTTTGTCTAATTCCTGGATATATTATTAATACAGACTATTTATAGAGATTATTATCTCAACTTAAGCTATATCGAATCTACTAATATCCAATATTTTAGGGAGTTTGGCAGCCAAAACCTGTTATTTGGGTTAGAGTTCCTGCCAATCCTGACGGTGGAATCTTCATTCATATCAAATCCGCTGGCTTTGGATAATAAGGTTCTACCAGTTAATATTGGTAGTATTGGCGAAAATTCTTAGATTTTACAGGGTTTGGAGACCAAACCCCTACGGTCTTTAATTCTACCGATACTACTGAATTTGATATGGCGCTTCTAAATGATTTGTGTAAAAAACTATAGGGGTTTAGTTTAGATATCCAATTTTGACTTGGGTTTCGATGCTAAACCTCTACGAGAAAATTTCACAAGCCATTCAGAACCGCAATATTCATTCATTGCAGGCAGAAGGTCTGCGCTTACAAGCCAGATAAACAGGCAAGATGCCTGTGTTACTTTTGCCAGGTTAATTTACAGGTAGGATGCCCGTGCTACTCTTTGAATTTATCTGATGATGATTCCGTGGTCGCCAGGACTTGATTAGCAAGCTAATCAGTATCCATTTTATCGCTTTCCTAATACCCACCAACTGAATATTAAGGCCAAATTATTTTTTTTCAGCGACAATATCCTATATTACAGTATTTACTCAGACTTGTCTAGAGGTAAAAATAATTTTTTGAGAATTTGCTAGAAATACAATCATCTTGGATTTGACGAACTATAATGTAGACCAAGTATAATCAGCTAGGATCAAAGAATTAGGGAAAAGATTAAGCATGGCACTGATTACAACTGGTGGAGGACTGATTCGGGATTTAGAGAAGTCTGGAGCTTTAGCCGTTTATGCTCCTTTAGAAGGAGGATTTGAAGGACGCTATCAACGTCGTTTAAGGGCTTCTGGCTATGTCACTCATAATATTACGGCCAGAGGATTAGGAGATTTGGCCATGTATCTCACGGGAGTGCATGGGGTTAGACCTCCTCACTTGGGTAAGAAAACTGTGCCCAATGGCGCAGCGGTTGGGTATGTCTACTATGTCCCACCAATTGTGAGTTATAAGTTAGATCATTTACCACCCAAGGCTAAGGGTTTAGTTCTGTGGATTATAGAAGGCCAGATTCTATCTAGTCAAGAAATTGAGTATTTAACTACCTTGCCTAAGTCGGAACCACGGGTCAAGGTAATTGTGGAAATGGGTGGTGATCGCTTCTTTAGGTGGACACCGCTCCCAAATACTTTAGTCCCTGCTTAAAAGTTTTCTCGGAAAAACTTTTTTTGCAGATTAGGGATAAAACTGGTCTGCCCATCGCAACATAACACTGAGCTGCCTTGGGAACCAAGATAGCTATATAAGTATTTATGAAGATTGGAAACTACTAGAAATTCTAGGTATGTCCAATCGACAATTTGTCTAATGAGGTATTAGCGGGTGAGGGACTAAACTTTAACTATAACACAACTTTGTTGAGGGACTTCACCGCGATACATCAAATTTTTTTTTAAGCTCAAAACTACTAGATAAGCTTGAGAGAACGCTACTATCCTTTAAAATCTTTGACAGAAGGCCATTGGTTTAAGTTGATCTGTGGTGCGAGTTTTCAACACCTGCCCACGGTGAGAAATTTAACGTTGGCTTACACTTTGGCAGGGGCAGATTGTATTGATGTGGCTGCAGACCCGGCGGCGATCGCTGCGGTAAAAGAAGCTCTGGATGTCGCATCTAAGCTCAGACCTTGGGCAAGATATCAGGAGTTTGGCTATCAAGGAAGGCCATTAATCATGGCCAGTATTAATGATGGAGAAGACCCTCATTTTCGCAAGGCTGAGTTTGACCCGACTATTTGCCCCACAGACTGTTGGCGACCTTGTGAGAAGGTATGTCCGGCAGATGCGATAGTTTTTTCTAATAATAAAAATGGTGTAACTTCTGGCTATTCGGGAGTTGTAGATGAACTTTGCTACGGTTGTGGCAGGTGTTTGTCTGTATGTCCTAATGAACTAATACAGGCTCGTTCTTATGTTTCTACTCCTAGTTCTATTGCTTCATTGGTTTTACAGACTGGTGTGGATGGGATAGAAATTCATACTCAAGTGGGGAGAGAAAGTGATTTTCAGCGACTCTGGAAAAGTATAAAGCCTTGGTTACATCAATTAAAGCTGATTGCTATTAGTTGTCAGGATGGAGAGGGGTTAATAAAATATTTACACAATTTGTATGAAATTATTTCTCCTCTTCCCTGTACTCTAATTTGGCAAACTGATGGTAGACCAATGAGTGGTGATATCGGTCTAGGTACTACTGCAGCTAGTATTAAATTAAGTCAAAAAGTTTTAGAAGCAAAATTACCAGGTTATGTACAACTAGCTGGTGGTACAAATAATTATACTGTAGCCAAGTTAATGGCTGCGGGTTTGCTAGCAAATAAAAATCAGGAAGCAGATCGAGACGCTTTCAATAACTTAAATAATTCGATTTCACGAAATAAATTTGTTGCTGGTGTAGCTTATGGAAGCTATGCTCGTGTTCTGTTGTCACCAATTTTAGAAAAATTAGAAAAAATGCACAAATCACAACTACAGGCGATCGAATTTGCTTGTTGTACCGCTGATGTAGTGGTAAAAAAGGTTGATCGCAACCAAGAGAAAAATTTTCCACTAACGAAGTTAGAGAATGTACCAGAGATTCTCTGGGAAACTGTGAGTTTAGCTAGTTCTCTGGTTTCCCAAATTAAACAATAATTGATAATGGGTTTAATAATTATAGGACTAAAGCCATGAACGCTGTTGGTAGGGTGTGTTTTGCGTTCCGCAAAGCTCCGCTTTATATGTCAGCTCAAGCGCCGAAACGCTACGCGACATGTAAAGCTGATCTCGTAACGCACCGAGACTATATATAGTGGCTTTGCGTAAGTCCTGAATTAGTAATTAACAATAGATAATTGATAATTATTAATTATCCATTATCCATTATCAATTATTCATTATCCATTATTAATTATGTAGAAAATATGCAGATAACAGACGACCTTTATAGATTATTGGAAATTGTTCCCGACCAAATCAGAGGGCCTTTACAGCATCATCAAGAGCGAAATCATCTGATTGAAATTGTGATGGATCTGGGTCGTCTCCCAGAAGCTCGTTTTCCATCTCACGCAGAATATTTAGGGGAAATTCCGGTTTCCAGAAAAGACCTGAGTTATTCTATTGAACGCATTGGAAATTTTAGTAGTGATAACAGGGCGGGTATTGAACAGACGCTACATCGAATTAGTGCTATGCGTAACCGCACTGGAGAAGTTATTGGTTTGACTTGCCGAGTGGGGCGGGCGGTTTTTGGTACTATTGCCATGATTCGTGAATTGGTGGAAACCGGAAAGTCAATTTTAATGCTTGGTCGCCCTGGCGTGGGAAAAACAACTGCATTACGAGAAATTGCGCGGGTGCTGGCGGATGATTTAGAAAAACGGGTAGTAATTATTGACACTTCTAATGAAATTGCTGGAGATGGAGATATTCCTCACCCTGCTATTGGCCGTGCGCGTCGGATGCAGGTAGCGACTCCGGAAGAACAGCATCGAGTAATGATTGAAGCGGTGGAAAATCATACCCCACAGGTGATTGTGATTGATGAGATTGGTACGGAGTTGGAAGCTCTGGCAGCGAGAACTATTGCGGAACGTGGGGTGCAGTTGGTGGGTACTGCTCATGGAAATCAGATTGATAATTTGCTGAAGAATCCAACTTTATGCGATCTGATTGGGGGTATTCAGACTGTGACTTTGGGTGATGATGAGGCTCGACGACGGGGTTCGCAAAAGACTGTTTTGGAACGGAAGGCTCCTCCTACTTTTGAAATTGCGGTAGAAATGTTGGAAAGGCATCGTTGGGTGGTTCACGAGCAGGTGGCTAATACTGTTGATGCTTTGTTGCGGGGGCAAAAACCGAATCCCCAGGTGAGGACGATGGATGAGAATGGTGAGATACAGGTTAAACGTGAGTTTAATAGTGGTGTTGGTTTAGGTGGGGGTGTTAATGGTAATGCCGGGACGTTGTTGGGAACGTCGGAGAGGAGGTTAACTTCTGGTGGTAATTTTCGGGATTCTGGTTATATGATGCCGTTGCAGAATACTGGTGAAGTGGTTGAACCTTTGGAGTTTTCTCAGGCAAAGTCTTTTGAGGAGATGTTGGATGATTCTTTTTCTGGTAATGGGATGTTTTCTCCTGGTACTGGAGATGCTTGGGAGGGTAAGAGTAGGGGGCCGAATGGTGAGGATTTGCCTTTGCACGTTTATCCTTATGCTATTCCACGACATCAAATCGAACAGGTGATTAGTACGTTGGGTTTGCCTGTGGTTTTGACTAAGGATATTGATGGTGCGGATGTGGTTTTGGCTTTGCGATCGCACACTCGGAAACAGTCTAAGTTACGTCATGCGGCGAAGACTCGTCATGTGCCTATTCATGTGATTAAGAATAGCAGTTTGCCTCAGATTGCTAAGGCGTTGCGAAGGTTGTTGGATATGGACGATCCTGCGACTCCTGAGTTTGCGGATTTGAATTTGTTTGCTGCTTCTGCTTCGGAGGATGAGATGGAGGCGTTGGAGGAAACACGGTTGGCGGTGGAGCAGATTGTGATTCCGAAGGGGCAACCTGTGGAACTTTTGCCCAGGTCTCCGAAGGTGCGGAAGATGCAGCATGAGTTGGTTGAGCATTATCGGTTGAAGTCTTCTAGTTTTGGGGATGAACCGAATCGTCGTTTGCGGATTTATCCAGCGTAAGTGAGTGGGGGAGTGGGGGAGTAGGGGAGTAGGGTGCGTTATATTTTGTTAACGCACCGTTTATCCTAAATGTTACGGTGCGTTACGCTTCGCTAACACACCCTACTGGAATGTTTCATTACAACAGTTGTTTATCTGGTGAAATATTTAGTCTTAATTTTCACAAAAATGAAGTATAATTAACAATTATAAAACAACTAAAAAAAGTCAAGAATATGAACAGTATCATAATTGATAACTTTGATGATGACCTTATAGTTAGGTTACAAAAGCGAGCGGAACATAGTGGGCGTTCTCTGGAAGCAGAAGCTAAAGAAATTCTCCGTGCAGTATTAACAAAAAACGAAGAAAATTCTTTAAATCTTGCTGCAAAAATAGAGCAACGTTTTTCCCATTTTGGAGATTTTGAAATCCCAATTATATCTAGAGACTCCCTACGCGAAATTCCCAATTTTGAGGATTGATATGATTGTACTTGATACTAATGTAGTGTCGGAATTAATGAAATTTAAAGGCTCATCAATAGTTCGTAAATGGGTGGGGTGAAAGACCAATAAATAATCTTTTTATAACAACTATTACTCAAGCTGAAATTCTCTATGGGATTGCATTATTACCACTGGGAAAACGTAAAAATGAACTAACTCAAGTGGCTAAATTAATGTTTGCTGAAGATTTCGCTGGCAGAGTTTTACCGTTTGATGAAAAAGCAGCAACTGCTTTTGCTGAAATTGCTGCTAAAAGAAGAAGGATGGGTAAGCCAATCTCTCAAGCTGATGCTCAGATTGCTAGTATTTGTTACAGTCAGCAAGCTACTCTTGTCACTAGGAATATTTCTGATTTTGAAGATTGTGATATTGCTATTATTAATCCTTGGGAGGTAGATTAAACTAATAGTATTTATACTTTATTTTTGCAGTAATTTAACAATTGCTACTTTAGGTAATTATTTTACTTTTTTTGTGTAATTCTTATTATATAGTATTTGAGTCGCTTTATTAATGCTCAAAAATGGTTGGAGATTAGATATTAATATAGTCATTTAATTTAAGAATTAAACACTTTTTCGGCTGAAATACTTTCACAGCAATAAATACTTGTCTCATTCTTAAATCGTCTCTAATAAATATAATTATTAGACCTTTAATCAACAAACTAATTTTCTAGTGTTAAATCTTCAAAATTTTCAAAATCAACTATATTGTTAGTTACTAAAATTAGATTTTTAGTAGCAGCATATAGAGGCAATTTGACTATCAATAAAACTAGGAATTTTACCTATCTTAGATAATCTAGTTCTCTCTTTTGCATGGTATTGTGCAGATTTTAAATCATAATTAAATATAGGGACATTTAAAATCAGATCGCTGATATATTCCTGAAAAAAATTACGTCTCTTTGATTCTGGTAAACGCCAGCAACCATATAAAAATTCGTGAATAACTACCGTAGCTGTACAAATTTGTAATTGATTTATTGTCAATTTATTAACAACTTGAGGATGAGGAGAAGCACGCATAGATTCAGAAATTATATTAGTATCTAGCAAATACTTTAAGTTCATAAATCAACTTCTATCCCTGGTGACTTGTCTCGTAAGTTATCAAAATTATTATCTTCCAAAGTAATTTTTTCTTGTTCTATTTTTGCCCTAAATTTTTGATAGGCTGACCAAAAATCATTAACTTCTTTAATTTATATTAAAATTTCTTGGTTATCTGGTAAATTTATTTACTTCCTCTAATAATTCAATAATCTTTCCTTTTTTAATTCTTTTTACTAACATAAAGTTAATTTCTTAAATATACAGAAAGTTCTGGTTAAATTATAACAATTATAGCGATTTTTACTTTGCTAAAATACAGTAAAGACGTTCCATGGAGCGTCCCTACTTTGGTTATAAAAATGTGGTGTATTAAGGGTGAAAAATGCTGTATGGTTGATAAATAAAAATAGATTTAGAGACAAGGTTTTGGCATAAATTATTTGTATTGGGTTTATCCTACGGATAAGTTACCCTAACGTTATCTCAACCCAACCTACAAATACTAAAAGGTTAGGATATTTAACTTTCAAAAGAATAATTTTCTTCAACTATACAAAAAATGTAAATATCAACCCACATTTCACACTTCAAATTGTATCATAATAAGTTACAGGAAATTCATCTATTGAATTAAGTAGAATTACTTATGGTGTTGGGTGACTCCAAGTCAGATCATAAAGCTGACAATATCCTGATGATTATTATTAAAA
>NZ_JAYKGW010000245.1:0-6886 GCF_035285525.1 Okeania sp.
CCGAGGTCAGAACTTAGCTATTATAATTTAGTATTTTATGGGAAATAGTTCCTATTTAGTTTTTATCAATAATCAAGGAATTATAAAGTTAGATAATCACCAATTTTATTGGCTGCCGAATACTTCGCAAACAATACTTTTAATTATCTTAAAAATCTAATTCCCTCTTTGGTGTAATAATAAGTTAATAACTCAAAGCTGAAAGCTGATAGCTGAAAGCTAAATGCTGACAATAAAAGGAAACATTAATATGACTAATCGTTTAGCTAAATCTCAAAGTCTTTATCTTCGTAAACACGCAGAAAATCCTGTAGATTGGTGGCCGTGGTGTGAGGAAGCTTTAGAAACAGCAAAACAACAAAATAAGCCAATTTTTCTATCAATTGGTTATTCAAGTTGTCACTGGTGTACCGTTATGGAAGGAGAGGCATTTTCTGATGATAAAATCGCTCAATATTTGAACGAAAAATTTTTACCAATTAAAGTAGATCGAGAAGAAAGACCTGATGTAGATAGTATCTATATGCAGGCATTACAAATGTTAACTGGACAAGGTGGTTGGCCGTTAAATATATTCTTAACTCCTGATGATTTAATACCTTTTGTTGGTGGTACTTATTTCCCTGTTGAACCTCGCTATGGAAGACCAGGTTTTTTAGAAGTTTTGCAAAAAATTAGGAGTTTTTATGACCAGGAAAAAAATAAACTTGATTCTTTAAAAGCAGAAATTTTAGAAGGTTTAAGAAAGTCAATTTTATTACCAGAAGCAGAAGATTTAAGCGAGGAAATATTACAAAAAGGTTTAGAAGTTAGTGCAGGAATTATTAGCGATCGCTATTCTCAACAAAGTTTTCCGATGATGCCTTATGCTGAAGCAGCTTTACAGGGAACAAAGTTTAATTTTCAATCTCAATATAACAGTAATGAAGTTTGTTTAAAAAGGGGATTAGATTTAGCTTTAGGGGGAATTTATGATCATGTTGCTGGAGGATTTCATCGTTATACAGTGGATGCTACTTGGACAGTTCCCCACTTTGAAAAAATGCTCTACGATAACGGTCAAATTGTTGAATATTTAGCTAATTTATGGAGTTTAGGAAATCAAGAACCTGCTTTGAAACGGGGAATTATGGAAACAGTTAATTGGCTAAAAAGAGAAATGACTTCACCTGCCGGATTTTTCTATGGTTCTCAAGATGCTGATAGTTTTACTACTTCGGATGAGGTGGAACCAGAAGAAGGAGCTTTCTATGTTTGGAGTTATAAAGAATTAGAAAATTTATTAACTTCGGAGGAGTTATGTGAATTATCTGAACAATTTTTTATTACATCTAATGGCAATTTTGAAGGAAAAATTGTTTTGCAAAGAAAGCAATCAGGAGAGTTAAGTGAAGCTGTAGAAAATTCTCTGGCTAAATTATTTGAAGTGCGATATGGTGTTAAACCTTTTAATCTAGAAACTTTTCCACCAGCAACGAATAATTACGAAGCAAAAAATAATAATTGGGCAGGAAAAATTCCGGCAGTTACAGACACAAAAATGATTGTTGCTTGGAATAGTTTAATGATTTCTGGATTAGCAAGGGCAGCCACAGTATTTAACAATTTAGAATATTTAGAATTAGCTATTAATGCTGCTAATTTTATTATCAAAAATCAGTGGGTTAATAAACGTTTTCATAGACTAAATTATGAGGGAAAAGCAGAAGTAATTGCCCAGTCAGAAGATTATGCTTTGTTTATTAAATCTTTGCTAGATTTACAGCAAACTTCGATTAATTTAGAAACTTCATTAAATAGTGATTTTTGGTTAGAAACAGCAATAAAATTACAAGATGAATTTGATGAATTTTTATGGAGTATCGAAGCAGCAGGTTATTACAATGCTCCGACAGATTTTAGTGGAGAATTAATATTACGAGAAAGGAATTATATTGATAACGCAACTCCCGCAGCAAATGGTGTAGCGATCGCTAATTTAGTACGTCTATCTTTACTAACTGAAGAATTACATTATCTCGATAGAGCTGAGTCAGCTTTAACAGCTTTTAGCAGTATAATGAAAAAATATCCCCAAGCTTGTCCGAGTTTATTTGTGGCTTTAGACTGGTATAGAAATCAAACTTTAGTTAGAACTTCAAAAGGACAAATTTCTAATTTAATTACTCAGTATTTTCCTACTACTATTTATCAGATAGAAACTGATTTACCAGAAAATTCTGTAGGGTTAGTTTGTCAAGGTTTAATTTGCAAAAAACCTTCTTTGAGTAAACAAGATTTATTGGCAGATGTAGAGAAAAGTCAAAATCGTTGGGCTAAATAAGAATGTGTTAAATTTTAGGTAGTAGCTGTTATGTGAGATAAATAATTTAGTAAGCATTCAGCTATCAGCTATTAACTGATTATTTTATCAAGAGGAATTAGTCTCCAAGGAGAATTAAAAGTCCGACAAAAAAAGGTCATCAGCTAACCCTAGTAAATTATTAACTTCAAAAGCTGAGAGCTTAACCCTAATAGCTGAATGCTTACATAATTTAAAACTTATTGCTCAATAAAAAGGCAAATAAAATCAAAATTTTGAGTTTTTGACTAAAAAATAAAGTTTCAAGTCTCCCCTTTCAAGGGAGATGAAAAATTTTCAATTTAGCATTTTCAGCCTCTGACTTCAACCAGATTTACTAATAACTAATAACGAATAACTAATAACTGAAATGACAATGGATGTCAGCTCAAGATATATTCCATAATGCTGTTAGTTTAGCCTTAGAAAAATAGGGATAGATAATTACTGAAGATCCTTTATTTATTAAAGTAGAAGAGCTAGGTTTTTTTATAGATTTAGCAGGAGAAAAATTTATAGGAGCAGAGAAAGATGGTCTCAAGATTGCTGTAGAGATTAAATCTTTTATTGGTGCATCAGATTTAACCAGCTTTTACGGAGCTTTAGGTCAATTTCTTAGTTATCGTTCTGCTCTTAGAAAAAAACAACCAGAGAGAGTTTTATATTTAGTAATTAGTCAAGATATCTACAGTGATTTTTTCAGCAATCAATTTATTCAAGAACTAATTGCTGAATATCAACTCAAATTAGTAATTTTTGAAATAATGAAAGAGGAAATCGTTTTATGGAAAGAATAAATTATCAAGAATTAGTTCAAACTATTTTGACCAAACACTCAGGTAATGACTTAGATAAAGACACAGAAGTGCAATTAATTTTTGACACAAAAAGGCAGCATTATCAAGTAATTAATTTAGGATGGAAAGATCAAAAACGAGTTTATGGCTGTGTTATTCATGTTGATATGAAAGAGGGTAAAATCTGGATTCAAAGGGATAGAACTGAAATAGGAATAGCAAATGAGTTAGTAGCTGCTGGAGTTCCGAAAAAAGATATTGTTTTAGCTTTTAAGGCTCCCTATTTACGTCAATTTACTGAATTTGCAGTGGAATAAACGATACTAAAAGTCATATTTGAAAGTGAGAAGTTGAATTGAACTTAAATGTAGGTTGAGTAGAATTACAAAACTCAATTATTTCAGCCTATAACTAAGAGTATTTTTGCCAAAAATTATTTCAATAAAATCCTAAATAGAGGGATAGGAATTACCAAAGAATTTTATCCCTATAAACCTCTAGATTCATTAGTTGATTTAGCACTGCAAAAATCCTTAGAAAGAATGTGAAAAAATTAGAGTGATCGCCAATTTATTTGTACAAAAAAAATGTAGGGTTTTACTTTGCTTAATCTCATTTTCACTTGAGTTTGCATACCCAACCCCTACAATAAAATATTACAACCTATTTAGGATTACTAAATATTAAAGAAAAACGTATTGATAAGTAGTAGAGAATATGTAGTTAATTTGGCTGATGGAGTTAATTAATAACTAACCTAGTATCAAATTTTCCGTATCAATAATGCTGTGTAACATTATTTTATTAAATTCATGCTATAGAAATTATAAATAGGTTTTAACAATTCCAGAACTAGAAATCAACTCCGAAACTCTTACCCATCCATCATAGTCCTTAAGCTTATTTCTCAGAAAATGTCAAGATTTTTGACACGAATAAAATAGAATTGGTATATATATAATTAATCTTGAAATTCTGCAAAACAGAAAAATCAAGAATAGTTGCACTTTGGTCAACAGTAGTTATAATACAAAAAAGACTTATATATCTTGGGGGAAAGATGGGCAAAAATGAGCCAATATATACAAAAATAAATTAGACAGCAAAACCAATTAATGAAACAGTAAAAAGCTTACTAATTCAATTGTTTTATGCAAATAATTCCTGCAAAAACCCGATTTTAAATCAAAAACGAATCAATCAAAAAAATAATAACTTTATTACTAAATCAGAGAAAAACTAACCAGCAAAAATTAAAATATAAAATTTCATATCCCAACTCTGAAACCTTAGAAAAAAAGCTGGTAACCCTGAGAAAAAACGCTTATGGAAACACCATTTAATATAACTCTCCTAATTATCCTCACAGTAGTCTGTGGAATAGGCTCCCAAGTTGTGGCAGCCTACCTCAAAGTACCTGCAATAGTCTTTTTGCTACTGTTTGGTATTTTGGTAGGTAAAGATGGTTTGGGCCTAGTACATCCCAACTTATTAGGCAGTGGCCTAGAAGTTGTCGTCTCCCTTTTTGTAGCCCTAATCTTATTTGAAGGTGGCCTTAATTTAGAACTAAGAGAACTAGGAAGAGTTTCCGGCACTATCCGCAACTTAGTTACCATGGGGGTATTAGTTACATTAATTGGTGGAGGTATGGCCGCTCACTGGTTTGGAGAATTTCCTTGGCCTATCGCATTTCTCTATGCCTCCTTAGTAGTCGTTACAGGCCCAACGGTGGTAGGTCCATTGCTCAAACAAGTATCAGTAGACCGACAAGTAGCTACTTTACTTGAAGGAGAGGGGGTTATCATCGACCCTGTAGGAGCAATTCTAGCTGTATTGGTACTTAACATAGTTTTAAATGAAGGTGCCGATCCTTTAGGATTATTTAGAGATCTAGTTATGCGCTTGGGAATAGGCAGTATTATTGGTGCAGCAGGAGGTTGGTTACTTGGGTTTGGCCTGAAAAGAGCCAAGTTTCTCTCTGAAGAATTGATAAATTTAGTAGTTCTAGCTACTATTTGGATGATGTTTGGTTTAGCAGAAGAAATCAGTAGTGAGTCAGGGTTAGTTACTACAGTAGTAGCTGGAATTTTTGTTGGAGCTGCTGAAATACCAGAATTAAGATTAATCAGACGGTTTAAAGGACAGCTAACGATGTTAGCTGTTTCGGTATTGTTTATCTTGCTAGCAGCAGACCTATCTTTGGCAAGTGTGGTTGCTTTAGGTTGGGGAAGTGTATTAACAGTTTTAACTTTGATGTTTTTGGTTCGGCCTCTGAATATATTGCTTTGCACTTGGAATAGTCAACTTAGTTGGCGACAAAAGATGTTTGTGAGTTGGGTCGCTCCCAGGGGAATAGTTTCCGCTTCAGTTTCCTCTTTATTTGCCATACTATTAACTCAGAAAGGTATCAATGGTGGTGACTCTATTAAAGCTTTGGTATTCTTGACAATTATGATGACAGTTTTTAGTCAAGGGTTAACTGCTAGATTTGTGGCTCAATTTTTAGGAATTACTTCTAGTGCTGCTACTGGTGCTGTGATTGTAGGTTCAAATCCTTTGTCTAGATTAATCGGACGTATTTTTAGAGAGCGGGGTGAATCAGTAGTATTAATTGATACAGACGAGGAAAGATGTAAAAAAGCACAAGAAGAAGGTTTACAGGTATATAAAAGTAGTGCTTTAGATATTGATGTTTTAGAAGAAGCTGGTTTACACTCAATAGGAACCTTTTTAGCAATGACTAAAAATGGGGAAGTAAATTTAGTTTTGGCTCAAAGAGCTGCAGAAGAGTTTAAGCCACCCAGAGTATTAGCTGTTTATCCGAAAAGTCCCCAGGCAAAAAATGATAATACCAATAACAGTAACAGTAACAGTAACAATAACAGTAACAACAATAATAGAGAGAAGGTTCAACAAGCTTTTACAACTGAGTTAAATCTAAAAGGTTGGAACCAATATCTTTCTGACAAAGAAGTAAAGTTAGGTGAAACATTGCTGAAGAATTTGGGATTTGAATTTCAAAAGACTCACCTCAAAGCACTGATTAAGTCTGGAGAGTTCATACCACTTTTGATTGAACGGCAAGGAAGTCTTCAAGTATTATCTGCTATGGAAAATTGGCAACCAGGAGATCGAATTATTTATTTGCTCCATGACCCGAAACCTAAACTTCTAAAAAGATTATCTGGTTCTCACCAGACAACTTTAACTATGGAAAAACATCCAGCAGTTGAAGAAGTACCTATTCCTAGTGTAGTTCTCGACATTGACTCTGACAAGATACCAGCAAAATAATCGGCGTTGCATATTTGAGTATGGTCTGATCATTAACAAAACTAAAGCCATGCCAACCCAGAAACCCGTTTTATATAAGAAACCGGGTTTCTTTGTGTAATATCATGTCCGGATAAGAGCGTGATCAAAAAAGTTTTTGTTTGTATAGGATTCCATTAACTAGATTGTCATCACATTTTACCGTAGGGGTTTGGTCTCCAAACCCTAGCGCATCAGGGAGAAAGGTAACCAAACCCCTACAGGATAACTTTAATTATAACTATTCAACCGGACATGATATAACTCTTGATTTTCATGTCGGACGAAAAAAAGGAAAGTAGTCTCGTGACAGATACATCAAGCCCGGCAATTCCTGGCCAAACCAGAAAATACCGTTCATAGCAATGTGACGGCAGAACCATATACATTGGCGGTATCTCGCAATGCTTTGAGGAAAATCCCCAAAGCGCCATTC
>NZ_JAYKGW010000246.1:0-21347 GCF_035285525.1 Okeania sp.
CAGTCAGGACTTAGACAAAGATACTTTACTATATATAGAGTCAAAAAACTATTGTGCAATAGTTTGAAACTCCATATCTATGGTCTATGGGTAAGTCATAATAGTAAAAACTTAAATAAATTTATGATTGACTACATTTTTCAGGTCAAAAGATTTGAAAACAGTCAGGACTTAGACAAAGATACTTTACTATATATAGAGTCAAAAAACTATTGTGCAATAGTTTGAAACTCCATATCTATAGTCTATCGGTAAGTCATAATAGTAAAAACTTAAATAAACTTATGATTGACTACATTCGTAACGGCGAAGAAATTTACCGCCAATCTTTTGGTATAATTCGTTCTGAAGCTAAACTAGACAGTTTACCTACTGACTTAGCTGATATTGCAGTCAGACTCATGCACGCCTGTGGAATGACAGATATCGTGCCAGACTTAGCAACTTCAGCAGATGCAGTACAAATAGGTCGCACTGCCTTAATTAAAGGCGCACCTATTCTCTGTGATACCCAAATGGTAGCTAATGGAATTATTCCCCATCGCTTACCTGCTAATAACCAAATTATTTGTACCCTCAACGATCCAGAAGTTCCAGAAATGGCAAAAAAAATTAATAATACTCGTTCCGCAACTGGTGTAGAATTATGGAAACCTCTGATTAATGGTGCAGTTGTCGCTATTGGCAATGCCCCAACTGCACTGTTTCACTTACTAGAATTATTAGATGAGGGAATGGCAAAACCCGCTCTTATTTTAGGTTTTCCTGTAGGTTTTGTCGGTGCAGCAGAGTCAAAAGCAGAACTGGCAACCAATAGTCGGGGTGTTCCATTTATTACATTGCATGGACGACGGGGTGGAAGTGCCATAGCTGCTGCTGCTGTTAATGCTTTAGGGAACGAAAGACTTGCCAAGGATTAAAATCCTTAGCTGATTGATAGCTTAAGTCTTAAGTCATATCAAATCCGCTGGCTTTCGAGAATAAGGTTCTACCATCAGTATTGGCTAAGACTCTTAGTTTGTAGGGTTTGGTCTTCAACTTATCGGGAACCTTACCCTCTACAAACTCAAAATTTTTCCAATACTGTAGGTATTAACTATTAACTAAAAAAGCTGATAACTGAAAAAGTGATGACAGAACTAGGAAAACTATATGGATTAGGTATTGGACCAGGAGACCCAGAGTTACTAACTCTCAAAGCACACCGGATTTTAACGACCGTTCCTATAATTGCTTACCCTGCTTCCGAAAATGGCAAATCTCTAGCACGAGCGATCGCTGCTGAGTTTATTCGTTCTGACCAAATTGAAATTCCGATACATTTACCTTTTAATGTTAACGAGTCATCAGCACCCTATTACGATCAAGCTGCTGAACAGATTGGCGAACATCTAAAAACTGGGCAAGATGTAGCAGTTTTGTGCGAGGGAGAACCGATGTTGTATGGCTCGTTTATGTATATTTTTCAGCGACTTTCAGGGCAGTTTCCCACAGAAGTTGTACCGGGAATTTCTTCAACTTTAGCAAGTGCAGCTATGCTAGGAGTACCACTTACTTACCGCCATGATGTTTTGAGTATTATACCCGCTACTTTAGATGAAATTAAATTACGCGATCGCCTCATAGTTGCTGATGCGGCAGTAATTATCAAATTAGGCAGACATTTTGCTAAAGTCCGGAAGATATTAGATGAGTTAGGGTTGTTAGAGCGATCGCTTTATATTGAAAGAGCAACCCAAACCGAGCAAAAAATTATTGATATTACTGAAGTCGAAGCAAAAGAAGTTCCTTACTGGAGTTTAATTTTAATTCCTAGTAATTAGGTGCTGATTAAATCTATTAGGATTGAAATATACAGGACTTACACAGAACTACCATATCTGGTAGGGGCGAATGGCATTCGCCCTCTATATAAATATTACCATCAATTTCTCAACTACCTTTCTTTTAATTTAGATTTTTTCATTTGACCATTATTTGCTACAATACTCAATAATAAATAATTGATAAAGCTCAATTTTATCTCATTAAAAAACAGCTCAATGCCTGCAAAATACTTTTATCATAATACTGTAAAAACTGCCCTAATTAAAGATGGTTAGACTATTACCAAAGACCCACTAATTCTCAGGATTGGTACTCGTAATGTTCAAGTTGATTTAGGTGCTGAAAAATTGATTGCTGCCGAACGAGGTGCGACCAAAATAGCTGTTGAAGTCAAAAGTTTTATCAGTCCTTCTTTGATTAATGAGCTGGAAAAAGCATGGGGACAATTCTTTTTTTATAGTACAATACTTCAAAAACCAGACCCCACGTCTAATATATTTGGCAGTCGAGGGGGATATTTTTGCAACTTTATTTGAGGAAGAAGCAGGAAAACTTTTATTAGCTGAACCTGGTTTTCGCCTGTTTACTTTTGATGCTTTGATGGAGGAAATTATTCAATGGAAACCACAAATCGACTCTTAGATATAGAGGAGTGGTGCGACACTCTCTCCAAGATTTTACAATACTATGCGGATATTCCTTACTGCTATGGTGATGTGAAAACTTTTATGATTATTAGTCAAGATCGCAACCATTTTATGTTACTCCATGAAGGATGGGAAAATCGTCGTCATGTTTATGGTACTATTGTTCATGCGGAAATTTGCCATGAGAAAATTTGGATTTATTACGATGGTATTGAGGATGGAATTACGGACGAACTTGTTGCTGCTGGAGTACCGAAGGATAGAATTGTACTTGCTTTTCATCCTCCTGATGTTCGTCAGTATACCGGGTATGGAGTTGGATAGCGCAAGTCAGAAGTTAGAGCTAATCTAGTTCATAAAAATGATACAAAACTTCACTTAACCTAACAACCTGATGTTTACTTCTTGTATAGTTGGGGGGTAGGGAGATGGAGAGGTAGGGAGATTGAAGTGTAGATAGGGTTTGGTGAAAATCCTAACTTTTTATATTTTGGGCAAATAAGGTACAGGGTAAATGGTAAAATTCTTGTAGTGCAGGCCGGAAAGCCCGTATGGGGGTGTACCTCATAACAAAGAAAAACCCTTTCAATAATGGATAATTGATAATTACCCCTCCCTAAAAACGGATAGGATTGAATAAAAGGAAAAAATTTATTTCTCAAGGGGAGATTAGAAATGGCGAGGAGACCCGCTCTTACAGAGCCTCTCCGAAGTACGCCATCTCACCCTTCGGGAATATCCGCTGATTACCGCTTTTTCCCCTTTAAAGGGGAGGCTTCAAGGCGCGAATTATTTAATTATTTAATTCAGGACTTACGCAGCGACCCTAGATATAGTGCTTAAAACCCCATGCGCAATAGTTTTTTAACTCTACATATACTACTTTTGCGTAAGTCCTGTAATCATTAATTCTTCGGTATAATACCAAATAGATATCTCCAGAAAAGAGGGAACAGGGAACACTAGATATGTGGGAATAGGGAAGAATAATTGATAATTTCGTATGGGAGAATTAATTTTAATTTTTATTTTTGGAGATGTCTAATGGGTTTCTATAGTCATACTCTTGCAACTTCTTCCTTCTTACTTCTTTCTTCTTCCTTCTTCTTGATACTCTTGAATGAAAGTTTTCAACCGTTTAAGCTGGAAACTATTTGCTAGCTGCAAAATATTTTTGGCAAAATAGTTTAAGGTTGTGTCGGATGCTAGAATATTTTCGGCAACTTCTACAATACCTTGAATATCACCATCCTCAACTAGAGTGAGTAATTGTTCTAAGACTTCATTGCTCGGAGCAACAACTTCATCATCTAGCCTAACTTCATTTACCTCAGTTGATACTGTAGTCTGTTGCTGATAAATCCACTCTATATCCAGATAATGCTGTAAAATTTCCAATAATCTATCAGTCTGTATCGGTTTGGGCAAAAATACATTGGCTCCAGTATCAATAGCCTCCTGTTGATTGCTCTCAAACACACTAGCAGAAGAAGCGATCGCCACAACATCCTTGAATTTTGGCGACGAACAAATGTTTTCTAGCAATTCATAACCATTCATTACAGGCATCATTAAATCAGTAATCACTACATCTGGCAACAATACTGTCATTTTTTCTAGAGCTTCCTTTCCATTTTGTGCTTCACTCATTTCAAAGCCTAGCATTTCTAACAAACTCACCACCACCGAACGATTTTCCCAACGGTCATCAACGACTAAAACCCGGCGTTTTTTACCTTGATAACCTAAAATAGTTTCCTGGTTGAAAGTTCTGGAAGTTGTTGCCCATTCTTGTGCTTCTGAAACTTCCATATCAAACCAGAAGGTACTCCCCTTACCCGCTTGACTCTCTACTTCTAATTGACTGTCCATAAGTTTGACAATTTTTTGACTAATAGCTAATCCCAAACCTGTGCCTTCTGTCTTTTTTTTGCGATCGCCTACCTGTTCAAATGGCTGAAAAATTTTCTGCTGTTGTTCTGGAGTGATGCCTATCCCTGTATCTTTGACTTCAAAATGGAGATGATATTTTGCCTGCTTTTGTTCCAGTTTATTGGCTGTAACCACAAAGGTAACGCTACCAGAATCGGTGAATTTAATGGCATTGCCGAGGAGATTGATCAATACTTGCTGTAGTCGTTTTTCATCAGCACGAATACCTATGGGTAAATTCTCATCAGGTGCGTAGTTAAAATCTATACCTTTTTGTTCAGCTCGAATGCGACAAATTTCGGCAACACCTTGGAGAAAGGAGGGGAAATGAAACTCGTTGAGTGAGAGTTCAAGTTTACGGGCTTCGATTTTGGAGAGGTCGAGAATATCATTGATTAAGTTCAGCAGGTGAGAGCCACATTGTTTAATGATAGCAACACCTTTGCGCTCTTTATCATTCATTATTGAAGAACGTTGGAGGATTTGAGCATAACCCAGAATACCGTTGAGGGGTGTACGAAGTTCATGGCTCATATTGGCAAGAAATTCACTTTTAGCTTGATTGGCATTTTCTGCCTGTTTTTTGGATTCTTGCAGTTGTTGATTAGATTCCGCTAATTCAATGGTTCGCTCTTCAACTCTTGCCTCTAACATTTCCAATGAATCTTTCAACTGATTTGCCATTTGATTAAAAGATTGGTTTAATTCTCCCACTTCATCAAAACGTTTCAAGTCTATAGCTTCATTCCATTTTCCGCGAGCAATATCTTTGGCTGCATTATTCAAACGTAAAATCGGTTTTGTCACCCATCGCGCTGTGATAATACCAATAATGGTCGCAATAATTAAAGCAGCGATACAAAGGAAAATTGTCGTGCGAGTATTGGCATTAATTTCTGCCATGAAGTCTGATGCTGGGACGACAACAACGCATAACCAATCTATACCCTGTTGTTTGATTGGATTCACTTGAGCCAACAACAACTTTCCATCAATTTTGAAGCTGAACTGTTGTGCTTCGGTGATTTGGGAAAGATCGCCAAAAGAATTAACCAAATATTGAGCTGTGATTTTAGTTAGGGTATTTTGACTGTTTTTTGCCTGGAGTCGTTGTGCTTTTTCATCTTTTTTTCCTGGTATAAATGGCTGTTCAGATGTTGAACTACCAATTAGATTTCCTGAAGGTTCAATCAGAAAAACTTCACCTGAAGGACTAATCCTAAGTTCACGCAGAAAATCACTAATCAAACTGAGAAGAAGGTCAATTGCTAAAACTCCTTGAAAGTTTCCAGCTTCATCCTGAATGGGTGCAGAGAAAGTAATTCCAAGTATGCCATCTGAGAAATTGTAAACTGGACCCCAGGTGGGATGACCTGCTTCTACTGCGGTAACATACCAAGGTCTTTGTCGCGGATAAAAGGGTTTGGAGTAAAGCAACTGAGTTCGCTGACCTTGCTCATCTATAGCGTAAGTATTGCGAACTGGAAAGTCTATAATATCTCTAACCACAAATGTTCCATCAGGTTCACGTCGGGCGAAGGCATATTCTCCAATTTCAGGGTTACCTGCAAAATAAATACTGCGAACAGACTCGAAAAGCTGAACTTGTTTCCATAAATGCTGTTCTAAAGCATCCCGGTTATTTACACTCAGTTGGTTCAATTGAAAAGCATTGATATTAGTTTGAGTAATAATTTGAGGATATTCTAAGTAATCTTTAATGTGGTCTTGAACTCGGTTAGTGATTTCATTTTGTAAATCAAATGCTAATTTGTTAACCGCTTTCTCTGAATTTTTGAAAGAAAGATAACCTACCAATCCAACGGCTGTGAGAATTTGCAAAATAAAGGGAATAATTAAAACGATTCTCAGAGACTTTTGGTGAGTTAATTTGTTGATTAGTTTATTCATGGTTTGAGTTATAGCGCTGCGCGCAGGGAACAGGGAACACTTAACTGGGAACACTTAACTGGGAACAGGGAGAATAAATTGCCGATAATATAAGGCTTTTAGCTATTGGATACCTCCTGCAATTTGTAAGACGTGCCAGCACACATTACTATATATAGGAAGGAAGAGGGAAGAAGGAAGAGGGAAGAAGGAAGAGAATCAAGTGAAAAGGCACAAAGTTTTCATCAATTATGCTAATTTGATAAATGTTTGTTACAAATAGTAGAAGCAAGAAAGAAGGAAGAAGGCAGAAGAAAGAAACCTTCAACAAAAAAGCATAAACGACAGAGTTAACTATCTAAAATTAATTCGGGCAGCTATTTTTAAGCATTTCCGAGAAAGATTTACCTTTTTGTATCATTCTTTTTTTGAAATAGTATTACAGCAATGCATGAGGATGGTGAGGTACAGTTGAAGATTAATCTCTATCCACTGTAACACAGGCTTCCAGCCTGTAACAAGCAGGATGCTTGTGTTACCAAAATTACTAAATCAGGACTTACGCAAAGGGGCTAGTTCTAGAGTCTATATATAGAGTCCAAAAACTATTGGACAATAGTTTTAAACGCTATATGTGGTTTTTTCTGCTCTTCAAGCTTCTTCCTTACTTTCTCTATACAATACTGATGCCACCAGTAGTTTCAACGATCGGAATTTGGATTGTAAATTCTGCTCCCGATCCAACTTGAGAATTTACATCAAGTGAACCATTGTGTTGTTCGACAACAATTTGATGAGCGATCGCTAGTCCTAAACCTGTACCTTTGCCGACTGATTTTGTGGTAAACATTGCCTCAAACAATCGTGGTTTAATAGACTCAGGAATCCCAATTCCGTTATCTGCAATTTTGATAACGATTTCTTCCTCCGACAAATTTGTTTGAGTTGTAATTTTAATTTTTGGCAGCCAATCTCCCAATTTTCCCTGAATCATTGTTTCATCCAAAGCATCAATTGCATTTGCTAAAATATTCATAAATACCTGATTCATTTGTCCAGGATAACACAGAACTGAAGGCAACGAGCCATAAGACTTAATAACTTCGATTGGCGAGCGATCGCCTTTACCTTTGAGGCGATGTTGCAAAATTATCAGTGTACTATCTAAACATTCATGTAAATCTGCCAGAACTTTAGTTTCATTATCCAAACGAGAAAACATCCGGATTGAGGTTGAAATATTCTTGATCCGATCTGCACCTAATCTAAAAGAGTTTAAAATTTTCGTTATATCTTCCAGGACAAATTCGAGAGCTAAATCCTCGATGGTTTCCCTTAACTCTAGTGAAGGAGTGGAATATTCCTGCTGATAAAGATTTAGAATTTCAGTCATTATAGTTATATACTCTTGCAGTGGCTTAATATTATTGACAATAAAGTTGATGGGATTATTCAGTTCATGCCCAATCCCCGCCACCATTTCCCCAAGACTAGAGAGTTTTTCTTGCTGCACCAGTTGAACTTGGGCTTTTTGCAAAGTAGCCGTGCGATCGCGAACCTGTGCTTCCAGGGATTCTGTTAGAGATTTTAGTTGCAAATGTACTCGCACTCTTGCTAAAACTTCGGCCGACTCAAAGGGTTTGGGAATATAATCAACCGCACCGAGAGCAAATGCTTTGGCTTTACTTTCTGTATCAGCAAAGGCAGTAATAAAAATGATCGGAATGCCTTGGGTTGCCGGATTTGTTTTAAGTTGGCGACAGGTTTCAAATCCATCAATTCCAGGCATTTGCACATCTAGCAAAATCAGTTCAGGTTGATTCCGCTCAACTAAGGCCAAAGCAGTTTCTCCATCCATTGCTACTCGAAAACGAAACCCAGCACCACCCAGGGTTTCTGAGAGTACCGATAAGTTGGTAGGGTTGTCGTCCACAATTAATATAAGTGGAGAGTTTTTATTTGTTAACATTACATTTTTTTTTCAATTTTAATATCATAAAAAGACTTGGAAACTGGCTTTTATAGTTATTTTTAATTAGGACTTACCCACGAACGTTAAGAGAATCAGGCTTTGTAGGGACGGGTTACGGTTCCCGAAAAATCACAGCTGTGCACTATTTTAGGTGAAACAGTCCACTACTAATAGCGTTCATACTATTTTCAATTTTAATATCATAACTGGACTTTTGAAAACTGGCTTTTATAGGTAAGCATTTCCTGCGGAATGCTTACTTTTATAGTTATATTTAATTCTAAATTTAAGCTACTGAAAAATCAGTTAAATGCCGATTTTTAGGACGAATAAATCCTAAAATAATATCTTCTTTAGGAATCTCTAATTCTAAAAGTTCTAGAGCAATTCCTACTTCAGTTCCATCTGACTCTATCCAGATTTTTTCTCCGACAATTCGTAGATGCAAAACAACAGCATAAACTCGCCCTGTTTCATCCCATTCTGTATCTATCAACAAGTAATTATCAGTTATTGAATCGCAAATAAATAGTGCTTCAATATTTCCATGACTTGGTTTATATTGGGCGTGTTTTTGCATTATTTGGGTAATAGTTTTTCGGTAAATTTCTAATTTAGCCATTGAATAATTACCTCCATATCTGGATTAAAAATTAACAAATAAATTGATTGGTAACTGACAATATCTTGAATAGCAGGTTGTTGAAAAAAGTCTTGATAAACTTCTTCAGGAATTGCTAAATATAATTTCCTTTCTGGGTTAACGCGACATAATATACTTCGATACATATTGTACTGCCCAATTGCTTTTTTTTTGTAGTTCAGTTACTTGTGAAGGACTATTAAAAACTTTAATTTCTACAGCAATTTTTTGTTCTGCTCTTTCAGCAGTTAATAGTTTTTCCGCTCCTAAATCTGCATATAGACGCAATCCTTTATATTCTAAAGTATAAGGGTCATCAGTGATAGTCCAGCCTTCTTTTCTCAATCCATTCTTAACTTCGTTGTGATATAAATCGTACTGTGGCATTATCTAAATTTTAATTTATTTCTTGAATATCTGAGGATTCAAAAACAATTCTTCTGCTCATTGTTTGTTTGTTGCGCAGGAGTAAGTAGGAACTAACTATGGTTAGTCCCTACTTTATGGTCTATTTAAGAAACCTTAAACCGCATTTGAATCAGTCGCCAAATTTCGCCAACCCATAAAACAATAGAAGTACCACCAATAATTATTAACCAATCTCTTAAAGATAGAGGAACTGTTCTAAATACAACTCCACCATATTGCACTATCAAAATTTGCCCTCCGAAAATTAATGCAGCGATCGCTAGAAAACTGCTATTTTTACTAATACTAGAAAATGCAGATTCTTTTAAACCAAAACATTTAGCATTGAACATATTCCAAAATTGTAACATTACAAATGTGGTAAAAAATAAAGATAATTCATAAGGAGTTACTACCTGGTCTTTTTGGATATATAACAAGAAACCAACGAAAAATACTAAGAATATTGATGCTACTGAAAAAATACTCACTGTCATTGGTTGAGAAATAATAAAATCTTCTGGATTTCTCGGTGGTTTCTCCATGACTTTTTCACTGGGGGGTTCCGTTGCTAAAGCTAGAGCAGCAAAAGTATCCATAATCAAATTCACCCATAATAGTTGAATCACAGTAAATGGCAGATTAATGCCAATAAACGGACCTAATAAAGCTATCCCACAAGCAGCCACATTTATGGTTAACTGGAAAAGGATAAATTTCTGAATGTTTTGGTAAAGCGATCGCCCCCACATGACTGCATTTTCAATACTACCAAAAGAGTCATTCAAAATTATGATGTCACTTGCTTCCTTGGCAACAGAAGTACCACTCCCCATTGATAAACCTACCTGTGCTTGATTTAAAGCTGGTGCATCGTTAGTACCATCTCCTGTAACTGCTACTACTTCCCCACTTGCTTGTAGTAGTTGCACAATACGTTGCTTGTCTTGGGGACGCGCTCTGGCAATCACTTTCACTTTTTGCACCATTGCTAAAGCTGCTGCATCATCCAACTCCCGGAGTTGTTTACCAGTGATACATGAATCATTAGTATCATCCTCAGTTATAATCCCAATTTCACGACCGATTTGCATTGCTGTCAAAGGACTATCTCCAGTAATCATTTTAACTGTAACACCAGCTTTTTGACATATTGCTACTGCTGGGGGTACTTCCTCTCGTACTGGATCAGCGATCGCTAAAAAACCTAACCAAATCAATTCTTGATATTGTTGAAGTTCTTTTCCTGGTTCGTAGTTTTGAGGTTCGGGAATGTAGGCAAATCCCAAAATTCGTCTGCCAATAGTTTGACACCTATTTAATTCTTCTAAAATAGATACTTTTTGAGAACTTACCAAACTTTGAACTCCATCTGAGGTGAGAATTTGATTGCAACTGAGTAACAATAGTTCTGGCGCACCTTTAATATGAAGTATTTTTTCCTCTGTGGTAGAGGAAACTCCGAGAGTTGCCATATATTTTCTATCTGAAGAAAAAGTTAACTGATTGATGATTTCAAAATTTTCTCGTTTGTCAAGATAGTCAATTTTGTTTTTCTCTAACCACAGTAGCAAAGCTCCTTCTGTCTGATTTCCGAGAGGAATAGATTCTTGACCTTTCCTACGTTCTAAGTTAGCTGTACTGTTAGCACAGATTGCTTCAACTATAATACTGTTAGCATTGAGAGCTTTATTTTCAAAACTAGGAAAATGTACATCACACACCTGCATTTTGTTTTGAGTCAAAGTACCTGTTTTATCAGAACAAATCACCGTTGTTGCGCCAATAGTTTCGCAAGCGTGCATCCGACGAACTAAATTATTTTGTTTAGTCATTTTTTGCATACTGTAGGCAAGACTCAGGGTGACACTTAGAGCTAATCCTTCGGGTACGGCAACAACGATAACGGCAACAGCAATCATAAAATATGTGAGGAACTTGAGGGCGACATCTCCAGTTATCCAGTCAGTCGGAGAAGTAGGAACCCATTCTAGATAGTAACCAACTCCGATACTGATGCCAGATATTGCTAGAGCAATCAAAATATTTTTTAACCAGGCACTTGCGCTATCATCTCCCAACCATTCGGGTACTTCTATTTCTTTACCTATTGATTCTAATCCATCTATAATTATTGGTAACCATATCCTAGTTAAGGCAACAACTAAACTAATCACAAAGATAGTGATAATGTACCATTGTCTCAAGTTGAGGTCGAGTTCTTTGGTGAAAATACCTCTGGCGACTAAAGCAATATCAATCAAGACTGCAAAAACTAAACCAAGAATACCAATCAAATTACTGAGACGTTCGAGTTGCAAATTTAGAGGCGTTTCTACATCTGCAATATCAAGAACACATCTAGCAGTTTTACCGATTTCTGTACCATCTCCAACTGCTGTGATTTTGATAATTCCATGTCCATCATTGACTATTGTATCACGCAAGACTTGATTGGGAGGATAAGCATAGTTAGTATCGTTGTTATAAGATAAATTTGTCTCCGCTCTTTTAGTAACTGGTCTTGCTTCCCCAGTTAAATTAGCTTCATTAACTTGTAGAGAAACTGCTTCTATTACTTGACCATCTGCTGGAATTTCGTCTCCTGTTTCTATGAGTACAAAATCCCCTACTACTAAGTCTTTTTTCGGAATAGTTGTAACGTTATTATCCCGAATTGCTGTGATTAGTATTTCATCATTTACTTGGTTCAGAATATCAAATTCTTTGTTAGCTTTATACTCATTGAAAAAAGCAACAGTTGTAGCTAGTAGAATCGCAACAATAACTCCTAAACCTTCCACATAATTACCTTCAAAAATCCCCACAGTAATAGCAATAACAGCAGCGATTATGAGAATCCGAATTACTGGGTCATCGAACTTTTCTAACCATAACTTCCACCAAGGGGATCGCTTAGGTGGCGTGAGGAAATTAGAACCATATTTTTCTCTACTTGCCTCAACTTCAGCTTTGGTAAGACCTCGATGACGGCTTTGTTTTTGGTCTAGTTCTTGAGTTTTTTGCACTGATTAATCTCCTTACTAAAATATGATTTAGTTAGTTTTTGAGTAACTTTATTATTTTATCATTTTTGTACTAATATACCTTAAAATCAAATTTTTGTCTATAGATATTTATAATTTGGAAAATTAGTATATTTTGTTAGGTTTTGCATATACAAAAAATTCGTAAAAAAAATTTTAGGGGTTTGGTCAGAACAGATAACGCTTTGAGCCTTTTTAGGCGTTGAAACAGTATCTAGTTTTTGGCTATTGTCGTCTCAAAATGGTAAAACTTTAAGCCTAATGATCAGAAAATTTGGCCGTAGCAGATACTCTAAACTTTTCCCTCTCTTGGTTATCCATTTCTCAACCGCTGTTCCCACTTAAGTGTTCCCTTTCTTAACTAATAAACTTTTGAGCGCAAACCCTATTTAGGATAACTATAGAACCCCTAACTGTACCTTTATAGCGCTGCTTCTAGGAAACAGGTATGTAGGAAGAATGAATAGCTTATAGTATAAGGTTTTTAGCTATTGGACACCTGCTGCAATTTCTAAATATTACAGCAATGTATGAGGATGGTGAGGTACACTTAAATATCTTTGTAGGCTTCCAGTCTGTAACAACCTGGAAGGTTGTGTTACCAGAATTCGACTATTTAACAAATAATAAAATTTTGTACCTCAGGCGCCTCCGAAACTGCTGTAAGTGCGGACATTGCTATACAAAGGTGTGTTTTTTTTCGTCAGGAGTCAACCCACCCCTGACCCCTCCCAGGAGTGGAAATAGGGAAAAAGCTAGAGTTAGAGCCTTATATTCACCATCCCCCCATCTCCCCTCCCCATTTCCCCATCTCCCCAGCTAATTTTATAGAGCCGTTTAGGGGCTAACTACTGAAACCAAACAAGTATTTTTGGTGAACTAGGGAGTTCTGTTAGCAGCAGAAAACATAGAAGCAACTAGATTTCCATTGAGAGATCAATTTTCTCAATAAATGTTCTTTTTTCTTAGGACTTACGCAAGGCAAGGTATTTACCTCATTGCGCGACTCGCAGCGCCAGCAACAGCGTTTTGCTCCGCATTCTGGACTGAAAACAATCTTAAATGTACAAAAATCGTTCCCAATGCGTAAGTCCTGTTTCTATCGCAATATTAAAGATCAAACAATCCATTAACGTGACATAAGTCACTAATTTCCATGAGAAATGTCACTTAAAATCAAGGTTGTTATCACATTCATTAACCTTTGAATAATATAATAAGTCTATTGGTTAATAACAATTATTTCTTCTCAATTAACTATTTACATATAGGAAAAATAGCAACTATTAATGTGACATCAATCACTAATATCCAGGATAAATATCACTGGAAATTAAGGTTGTTATCACATTGAGTAACCTTTCAATAATATAATAAGTCTATTGGTTGATAACAATTATTTTTCCTCAAAATTTTACATATATTTACATATAAAAAAAAGTGGTGGTTTTTGTTAAAAAACTTGCTAAATAGGGTATCCGTAAAATTGCTGAAACAGCAAAAAATATCTGTAACTTATCAGGTTAGTGTTAATACTTATTCCCTTAATTATGATTTTTTTATAGATAAAGTGTAAGTATTTTTGGGGATGTAAATAAAGAGAAAATTATTCTGTAAAATCAAAGATATTAACTTTAATATTTATCTAGTTTTAAGACCAATATATTACTCTTTATAAAAACTATTCTCTTTTAATTTTTACTTATTTGATTTTAACTATTAGCAAATTTTTATCAAAAAAAGTATTTTTTTTGGCAATTCAAATACATTTATTATAAAATATCTCAGGATAATTGTATTTTTTATATTCAAAAAAACAGAGTAAATCATATCTAAAAAAACAGTATAAGACAATGATATATATTAAAAAAAAAACATATTTATAAATATTAAGCATCTATACATTTCTTCAAAAGAAGAAATAAATCAGTATTATTACACAAGAATTTTTTTAAAGGGTTGCAAAATACTTCCGGAGGTATATAATAGGTTTAGTAAAAATTGATATAAATCAAATAACAATTTTTCTTAAAAATACATATTAAGTATTTAGTAAAATCACAATACTTTAATATAATCTTTTTTCTACTATATCAATTACTGTCGTTTATTTTGATAACAAGAACCATGAAACAACCAACTACACAAGACCAATATATGGTCGAATTAATTAACATAAGTCCCATAGAACCAGCAGGAGAAGTTGATTACTATGAGATAGACCGAAATGAAACAGTTAGCGCACAAAATACAATTTATACAACTCCAAAAAAAACTCTAGCATTCAAACTCAACCTCAATACTTCTAGGTTATAGTCAATGGCTACTAGATAACAACCTTCGGATGCAACTGCATTCCGATCCTGTTCTCCGGGAAAATGCTTCTGGTTTAACCACAGGAACAGGTATCTATAGTAATGTGCGCACTTAATATTTACAAATCACAGGAACTTTCCAATAGCTAAAAGTCTTATGTTATAAGCAATTTATTCCTTCTGTTCCCAGATTCGCTGTTCCCTGCGCACACCGCTATATAGCAATAATGGTACCGAAATGAACTAATTGCTATTGTTGATGAAATTACATGGATAGATGATAGTAATTTCATTATAGCAACAGCATTTTAGTCAGCAATCATAGAAACTTATAGTAATCAACAATTAAAAGAAAAAGAAAAATGATGCAAATATTTGGTAATAAATCGCAATTTGCCATTAGCTTTGATCTCGACCCAAATTATGCTGGAGTTTGGCTATACGGAAGATTCTGCTATTGGATTGGAAACAGACAAGTTGGCAATTTTCAACTAAGTACGTCACTGCGTGATTTACTTTGGGGATTGCGCTCTCATGTTATAGACAACGGAAATCGTGAGTATCAATCTCTTGGTGAGCTTCCTAGAGATGAATTATTCCGAACTTTAGATTATGCATTATATGGAGATGATTTTAAGTATGAATCTATTGCCACACAAGAGTGTTGGAGCCGTTTTAATATTGGCTTTCAAATAGATATTTTTGATAGCTGGAAAATTTTTCTTTTAGATACATCATCTTGCTCGCGAATTATATACAAAAATCATCCCCACACTGATATAGTGGAATTTTGTATACCACGAGGAATGTTTGATCGGGCAATTACTAACGCTTTTAACACTTTATTTGATATTTACAATGAGGAAGTAGCTGGACTTTTGGAAAAAAATGTCTTAAATTTGAAGCAGGAAATGTGGGTTTAAAACTTTTATTATCGTGACTTACGCACGCGCAACGCAATTTTGTCATTGCGTCAGCAAGTGACAGCGTTTCGCTCCGCGACATGAATGCGGAGCGTTAACGCGCGTTATGCGAAGCGCATAACGCTGTCGCTTGCGCTGCGAGTCGCGCTGCTTATAGCAATGCATGAGGATGGTAAGGTACACTTAACAACTACTGCTGTTCAGCCTTCGTTTGCTGTAACAACCACCGAAGGTTGTGTTACTAAAATTACTAAATAAAATTTTGTACCTCACGCGCCTCCGAAATTGCTGGAAGTCCTGATAATTTTATCTACACTTCAACCTCCCCATCTCCCCATCTCCCACAACTATATAACGAGTATTCAACCGGATTTTATATAAGTTGGAGAAGAAGGGGTTAGCGATCGTTAACCTATACACTCATCAATAATAATTCATAACTTACGGAAATGTACTATATATAGCAGGACTTACACGGGAGGCACTATATATAGAGTATTGGTGCGTTGTGCGCTTTTCATGTCGCGCAGCGTTTCGGCGCTTGAGCCGACAAAGCGGAGCTTTGCGGAACGCAAAACGCACCCTACCAATAGCGTTCGTGCTTAAGTCCTATATAGATTAAAAAAAACTATTGCGTATGGGGTTTTAAGGACTATATCTAGAGTCGTTTAACTGAAATGATAGAGTGAAATCTTGTTAACCTTTATCTAGCAATGGTCTTAAGATGCTTATCACCCCGTGAAATTTTAGACAATAGGCTATCAAAGGCAAATGCCATATCCAATCGACAAAGACATGGTATTTCTGCGGTTGATAAAAATTAGTTTTTCTCAAATATTTGCGTATATCTACATATATAAACAATGGTAAATATTGTGAAAATACTTGCTAAATAAGGTATCAGTAAAATTACCAAAACAGAAAAAAAAAGTTGCAAATTCTCAGTTTAGCGTTAATAGTTATTCCCTTCAATTTGATTGTTTTTGAAGTAAAAATCAGTATTTTTAGGTATATTAATTAAAAAGGTATTATCCTGAAGGATTAAAAATAATAATTTGATCTTTGATGTCGTTTTTAATATTGATTCTTTACTTTCTAAAAAAAACATATTTTCTTTGATATTTAATGATTTAATCTTCAATTTTAACGATTTTTTCTCTATTAAATCTATTTTTTAGCCAATTAAAACTTTTTATCATAAACTAATCCAGAATAATTTATTTTTTTTATATATTAAAAAAAAAGCAGAAAAATCATAAACATTACAACTAATATAAGAAAATTAATTTTATTTAAAACACCACTTTTGTTTCAACATTAAGCATAGCTTTCTTTCTTTAAAATGATAATTAATTCAGTGTTTTTACACAACAAAAAAAGTTTTATATTGGGGGTTACAAAATAACTCTTAAGGTATATACTATATTTATTAAGAATTGGTGAAGGTGAAATAACAATTCCTCCTAAAACTACAAATCAAGTAGTTAGTCAATTCACAATAATTAAATAAAAAAATAATTTTTACTTGATCAATTACTGTCGTTTATTTTTACAAAAAGAACCATGACACAACCAACTGCACAAGATCAATATATGCTCGAATTAGTTAACAGAGGTCGCCTAGATCCAGCAAAAGAAGCTGATAGCCATAGCATAGACCTCAATGAAGGAGTTAGCGCAGAAAATCTAATTTCCACAACTCCAAAACAACCTCTAGCATTTAACCTCAACCTCAATACTGCTGCTGAAGGTCATAGTCAATGGCTACTAGATAACGACCTATTTAGCCACACAGGAGCAAATGGCACAAACTCCAGGGAACGTATGGAAAATGCTGGCTACACATTCACAAGTCCCTCCGGTAGTGGGGAAAATATTGCTGTGCTAGGAACAGAAGGTAACCTTGACTTCACTAAGTTTGTGGAGGAAAACTACGAAAACCTATTTATTGACAAAGACTATCCTGATCGGAGTCATCGTGTAACTTTGATGAACCCTAACTTTCAGGAAATCGGGATTTCTTCACTACAAGGAGAATTTACTAATGGTGCTACAACTTTCAACTCAGTGATGAGTACCCAAGACTTTGCCTATTCTATGGCGAGAGGACCATTTATTACAGGTGTTGCCTACACTGATGAAGATGAAGATAACTTTTATACGGTTGGTGAAGGAATAGGTGGAATAAAAGTTAAGGCAGTTGATATAGACAATAGTGCTAATACTTTCATAACCACTACTTGGAATGCAGGTGGTTATAGTTTAGATGTTAACCCAAATGCAACTTACAAAGTAACCTTTTCTGGTGATTTTGATCAAGATGGTCAAGCAGACGATACGAAAATTTATACAGTTACAGTTGGTTCCGAAAACGTAAAACAAGATCTAGTCACTGAAAACTTTCCTTCTACTACTTCTCCTTCTACTACCTCTCCAACTGTTATGACTTCTAGAGACGATAATCTCACTGGAGATTCTACTGCTGAATACATTAAAGTTTTAGCAGGCGACGATATCGTGTTTGGTAGTGATGGCAACGATACTATTGATGGTGGAGTCGGTAATGATATTCTCAATGGTGGTAATGGTCAGGATATCCTTAATGGTGGAACAGGTAATGATACCCTAAAAGGGGGAAAAGATGCTGACGAACTCAATGGTAATGAAGGCAATGATTTGCTAAAAGGACAAGGTGGTAATGATATTCTCAATGGTAACGCTGGTAATGATAAGCTCATTGGTGGCGCGAGTAAGGATATTCTCAATGGTGGCAATGGTAATGATAAGTTAATTGGTGGTTCTGGTAAGGATATTCTTAATGGTGGCGCTGGTAATGATAAGTTAATTGGTGGCGCTGGTAATGATATTCTCAATGGTGGCAATGGTAATGATAAGTTAATTGGTGGTTCTGGTAATGATAAGTTAATTGGTGGCGCTGGTAAGGATATTCTTAATGGTGGTGCTGGTGCAGATTTATTTATCTTAGGTGATAGCCAGATTTACTATGATGATAATGGTGAAGCAGATTACGCCCTTATTTGTACTTTTAATGCGGCTAAAGGCGATCGGATTCAACTATTTCCTGATACTGACTATGTTCTCCGGGAAAATGTTTCTGGTTTACCAGCAGGAACAGCTATCTATAGCAACAATGGTAGTGAACTAATTGCTGTTGTTGATGGAGTTACAGGTATGGATAATAGTGATTTCATTACACCAACAGCATCTTAGTCGAGACAAGCGATCGCCAGATTATTTTGAAATTTTAATTGATTCATAAGAAAAGAATTAATATTTTGCCGACGAATAACTATCTTTGTTTTGTTAGTTATATCATGTCCAGTTGAATAGTTAGGGTTTGCTGAAAAAGAAGGAAACAGGAAACAACTTAGACTATGATAGTCAGGGTTAAAATTTTATCATTTTGAGACAACAATAGCCAAAAACTAGGTACTTTTTTCGACATAAATAAAAAGGATAAAACCTTTATTTATCAAAACTTTTAGATTTACATAAATTTCGGAAGCGCGTGAGGGAGGTACAAAATTTTATTTAGTCAGGACTTACGCCGTTACCCTAGATATAGTGGTTAAAACTATTGTACAATAGTTTTTTTACTATACTACGACTTACGCATGAACCCTATTGGTAGGGTGCGTTAGCGTAGCGTAACGCACCAATACTCTATGTAGCGTAACGCACCAATACTCTATGTAGCGTAACGCACCAATACTCTATATAGCGTAACGCACCAATACTCTATGTAGCGTAACGCACCAATACTCTATATAGCGTAACGCACCAATACTCTATGTTATAGTGCCTTTGCGTAAGCCCTGTTAGTAATAAGTGGTGACAGAACCTTCCAGGTTGTTATAGCCTTGAACGCTGTGTTAAAGTGGATAGAGATTAATCTGCAATCGACCAAGATCAAAAAAATTCCTTTTAGTCAATCTTCTTCTCTATAGAACCCCTAACCGTATCTTTGCGCGCGGTGCAGATTTTTGGCAAAGGAGACAGGAAGCCAACCCACCCCTAACCCCGACCTTGGAGGTTAACTCAGGAGATAGATAAATAGAATAGAGAAACAAAAATAGCCCCATATTGACCATCTCCCCATCTCCCCATCTCCCCGGCTAATTTTAGAGACCCATTTAGGGGTTCTATAATAACGAGGTAATAATTAATTATAAAACACCCCCTAGTAACATTCACCAGGACTTACGCAAAACAATGGGTTTCTTTCATTACATCACCCCAGCTTTGCGATAGCAAGCGACAGCGTTTTGCGCTTCGCAAAACTTTCCTGGCCGAAAGCAATCTCAAATGCCCAAAATTGGTTCCCAATGCGTAAGTCCTGGTTCACTAAGCCAGATTTTGTATTAGTTGTTATCAATAAATTTAGCGATCGCTTCCTTAACTAACATCTGATTCTGATTTGATGGGTTATAATTTTCTGTATAATTAACTTTTTCCTCATTTAAAAAAGACTCTGAAATTGAAATTAGTCGCTGAATATTTTTTTCTGTAGCATCATCAATAGGATTATTATTTCCAGTTAATTTAAACTGTAAACGTAAATAACCTTTAGCATTACTAATACCCAAAATTTGTTCAGCCACTAAATTGTCAGCTCCTGCTTGACCATTGAGTATTAAACTAAACATAGGAATTGCCCATTCAGATAAACCCCAATCTACAACTTGTTCAAATTTATAAGCATTAGTAGTCTCACCTGTACCAATAGAAATCACAGAAATTTCTTCTAATTTATGACCTAGTTTAATAGCATAACCAACTGCTGCTAAAGTAGGATTATTTGCTGCCACACCACCATCAATATATGGATAACTTTTGTCTTGAATTTTTAATTCATAAGGGGGAAAATAAGTAGGTGCAGACGCAGAGGAAACACATATTTCCCAGAGTGGGATATCAGAGTACCATAGAGAATCTTGATTAACAAAAAAACTAGGGTCATCTTGATACATATTATAAGCAACTATCAAAATATTCGGTTTAACTACATCCTTAATTTTGATTGGTACTTGATTTTTAACTGTAAACTTTTTTATCACATTAATTAGACCTTGATTGGAAAATTTAGGAGCAGAAAGCCCATATTTTCTAATTAAGGGTAATCTTTTTGGAGACCAGCGACTTTGATATGGAAAAATTTCTTGTGTTTCCTTTTTATAAAGGTCAATAATTTGATTAACATTCATTCCAGAAACAATTCCTGCGGCAATTAAAGAACCTGTGGAAGTACCAGCAACTAAATCAAAATATTCTTGTAAAGATTGACCTTTACTTCCTTGAATTTGTTGTTCAATTTGTTGAAGTATTCGTGCTGCCATTACGCCACGAACTCCACCACCGTCTAAGCTCAGAATTTTAAAAGTCATAATTGTATTTTCCTCAGTAAAATAGTTTAACTGTTTAATTGTATCAAGGAAGGAAGGAAGAAGGAAGAAGGCAGAATAACAAAGGCAAAAAAATTACTTTCCTACTTCCTTTTCAACAGAATAATCATTATTAACTATCAGGAAAGAAGAATAATGAAGAATAACAAAGGCAAAAAAATTACTTTCCTACTTCCTTTTTAACAGAATAATCATTATTAACTATCAGGTAAAGAAGAATAACAAAGGCAAAAAAATTACTTTCCTACTTCCTTTTTAACAGAATAATCATTATTAACTATCAGGTAAAGAAGAATAACAAAGGCAAAAAAATTACTTTC